>CAIPID010000254.1 GCA_903865015.1 uncultured beta proteobacterium
ACATACCTGTACCCATAGCGATCGCTAAACCAGCCTCTCGTTCCACAAGAGGTGGTCTGTACCGACATCACAAAACCACCTGGCGTTGTGAGATGTCGATAAGCCGAGCGCTCGGAAATAGAGAGAATTTCTTTATAAAGATCTTGTGCCTGCTCTGCCGCAAAGCCATGCAGCAAAGATACGCCTCGATCCAGTTGCTCGGTCCAAGGCTGACCAGGATCCGATGAGAAAAACAAATCAGCCATTTAGCTCCGTCACCGATCAGCTCTGAATGATATCGAGCTTAGCCACGCCGAGTGCGAGGGTCTTAGCTCCCACGTCCCTGAACTGGATCTGAGCCTGCGCATCGAGTCCGGTACCCGCAAGTCCAATAATCGTGCCTTCCCCAAAGCGGGCGTGACGAACGCCCTGCCCGACCCTGAATTGCTGAGCGCCCACCGTCACACCACTGGCTAACATCTTCGGTGGCACGGGTACCGCGCGCGGTGCAGCCTGTCGACCATAGGTATCACCAGAGTAATTGCTGGTTTTCCAGCGCGGCTCGCTATCACCCAAGCCCTGCTTGGGGGTGAGCCATTTCATATGTACGTCCGGGACTTCGGAGAGGAACCTGGAGCGCATGGCATAACGTGTCTGACCATGGAGCATACGACTCTGCGCGAGACTGAAATACAGCCGCTCACGGGCACGCGTAATCGCGACATACATGAGGCGCCGCTCTTCTTCGAGACCAGAAGGATCCGAAGTACTATTTTCGTGAGGAAAGAGGCCTTCTTCGATGCCAGTAATAAATACCGCATCGAATTCCAGACCTTTGGCTGCATGAACGGTCATCAGCTGAACAGCATCCTGTCCCGCCTGCGCCTGATTGTCACCCGCCTCAAGTGCGGCATGCGAAAGAAAGGCCATGAGCGGAGACAGACCATTAAAGCCCTCCTGCATGGGATCAAGCACAACATCCTGACCTGCGTCGGCAATCACGGTGGTCGCACCCGTCATAGGCGCCTGAACTACAACGCCTGCGGGCAAGCCAGACATATCGGCTTCAATCACGAAGGCAGCGGCAGCATTGACTAATTCGTTTAAGTTCTCGATGCGATCCGCACCTTCGCGATCCTGCTCGTAATGCGCCATCAACCCGCTCTGGGCAATCACATGCTCGACTAACTCAGGCAGCGGCAACAGACGCGTTTCGAACGAAAGCTTATTGATCATCATCGCAAACTGCGCGAGGTTTGAGCCGCCCTTACCAGGCACGCGTGCGACAGCTGAGGACAGACTCGTATCAAACGCGCGCGCCTGATCTCCCAGCATCTCAAGCGTGCGTGCACCAATCCCGCGCGGGGGAAAATTCACCACACGCATCCACGACGTATCGTCATCAGGATTGGCCATTAGACGCAAATAAGCGAGCGCGTGTTTAATTTCCTGTCGTTCAAAAAAGCGCAAGCCGCCGTAAACTTTGTAGGCGACACCTGCTGAGAAAAGCGCATGCTCGATCACGCGGGACTGTGCATTGCTGCGATAGAGCACGGCAATCTGACTACGCTCGCGTCCATCAGAAATCAAGCCACGCACTTCGTCGACCAACCATTGCGCTTCAGACAAATCAGTGGGCTGTTCCACCACACGAATTTGCTCACCCTCGCCTTGCTCGGTCCAGAGATTTTTACCTAAGCGACCATTGTTATGGCTGATGAGCGCATTGGCAGCATCCAGTATGTGGCCATAGGATCGATAGTTTTGTTCAAGACGAATCACTGTGCCGTGGGCGTAATCGCGCTCGAAATCAGACATATTGCCAACATTCGCACCACGAAATGCATAGATAGACTGATCATCATCGCCCACTGCAAACATGCTCGCACCGCCACCCGCGAGTAGCCTGAGCCACTTGTACTGCAGTGTATTGGTATCCTGAAACTCATCAACCAGCACGTGTTTAAACCGTCGCTGATAATGCGCGCGCACAGGCTCATTGCGCGAGAGCAACTCGTATGCACGCAATAACAATTCGGGAAAATCAACAACGCCTTCACGCTGGCACTGCACCTCATAGAGCGCATAAATCTCTATCATGCGCCTGCGAAAACTATCGTAAGCCTCTACATCGCTGGGACGCTGGCCTTCTTCTTTAGCACCATTGATAAATCTCTGCACCTCACGTGGTGGATATTTATCATCATCCACGCCATTGGCTTTGAGCAAGCGCTTGATCGCGGCCAGCTGATCAGCCGTATCCAGTATCTGGAAAGCCTGAGGCAAACCGGCATCGCGATGATGCGCACGCAACATCCGGTTGCACAATCCATGAAACGTACCTATCCACATGCCACGAATATCAATGGGCAAGATGCTTGATACGCGGGCGGTCATTTCGCGAGCGGCTTTATTAGTAAAAGTAACGGCCAGAATCCCAAGGGGACTGACTTGCCCGGTCTGGATGAGCCACGCCATACGCGTGGTCAGCACTCGGGTCTTACCGCTCCCAGCACCAGCAAGCACTAGAGCATGTTGGGGAGGGAGCGTTACGGCTTCGCGTTGGGGCGAATTAAGCTTGTCGATCATGCCGCATAGCGGCGCAGACGCACAGCAAACTCCTCAAGGCTTGCAATGCCGCTCTGTTGAGCACGCTGACACCATGCCTGAAGTTCATGCAAGAGCTGATCACTTGAGTCACTTGAACTATCCCAGAGCTTGACGAGATCATGACGCATCTGCACGAGTGTAGTCAGAGAGTTACTCTGCGAGAGCGCTTTTTCGATACGTGCGCGCTCGATCGGTGCGAGGGTTTCCTCGCCTCGACCCAGCCAGTGCGTGGCGGCAATCAGCTCTTCGGCCTGATGGCCGCTGCCAGAGGTTTTGAGGTGCTGGATTTCGATGCGGCAGGCGCTTTTCAAAATGCCCGTATAGCGCGACAAAATTTCAAAGCGATGAGCGATCACACCCTGCAGCGTGCGCAAGTCAACGCCTGCTTTACCATGCGCTTCGAGACGCAGGCGGGGGGCAACTTTTTTAATTTTGCACAAACCAACCGCCTTGAGTCCCAAAATATAAATCCAGCCGATATCGAGCTCATACCATTTGCTGGAGAATTTTGCACTCGTTCCGTAGGCATGATGATTGTTGTGCAGCTCTTCTCCACCAATCAGAATGCCGATCGGGAATACATTGGTACTGGTGTCAGGACTGGCAAAGTTGCGATAGCCCCAGTAGTGACCAATACCATTGACCACACCCGCTGCCCAGAAAGGAATCCAGGCCATCTGGATCGCCCAGATTGTGAAACCAATCGAGCCAAAGAGTGCGAGATCGATGAACAGCATCACCAGGATGCCACGGGCGCTGTAGCGTGTATATACATTGCGCTCTAGCCAGTCATCCGGCGTGCCATGACCAAATTTGGAGAGGGTTTCCTGATTTTTGGATTCGTGGCGATAAAGCTCTGCGCCAGAAAACATGACCTTACCGATGCCGTAGATCATGGGCGAATGCGGATCATCCTCACGCTCGCATTTTGCGTGGTGTTTACGGTGAATGGATACCCATTCCTTTGTGACCATACCCGTGGTCATCCACAACCAGAAGCGGAAAAAA
The DNA here is from genome assembly GCA_903865015.1 of uncultured beta proteobacterium. Lineage (GTDB taxonomy): Bacteria > Pseudomonadota > Gammaproteobacteria > Burkholderiales > Burkholderiaceae_B > Zwartia. Next base: position 3,598 of record CAIPID010000254.1, read on the forward strand.
TGCATCACTGCAGGATGGAGATCGAGACCTCTGTGCGCCTGACTGCGGTGTAAAAAGACCGTCACGCCCACGATCGTGATGTGCGTCATCACCAGAGTGTAGAGAACAACTTCCCACCAACTAGCCTGAAGTAAACCGCCTGCGGCAAAAGAAATAATGTCTTTCATGAGTGTCGATGACTCGCTACAAAAAATAACAAATTGATTTTAACGTAAGTACCCCCCTTGGAACGCTTAAAAACCACACGAATTTGAGGAATATCAACAAATTGAATGTGATTTAAGCGCTATTTAGGAGATGTTAGGTACTTTCGACTTTTTTCTTGGCACGTCTGAACGGGATTTTCTTGGGCGCTGGTTTGTCTGACTCATCTACTTTTTTATCGTTTTCGGCAATTTGCGCATGTTGTTCGGACTCAACCACGGCCCGCACCACAGCATCGAGCGATACGATTGAATCATCGACGAGTGCTTTGACAGCCTCAGAAACTAAGCTATCTGATGGTGCCGCTTCTTGACTTGCATCATCGCTGATATTGGCCGCACTTTGTTTGCGACGCTCGAACACTGCAGCAAAAAAGCCATCCGTTCCATGCACATCAGGTCTGAGCTTCAGGTACGGGCCTTCGATCACCAAAGGTGTCCGGGCAGCCAAAATTGGGGCCGCATCCACGAGTTCAAATTCTGGATGCTCTGCGAGGAATTTCTCGGCCTGATTTTCGTTTTCTTCTGTGAGCAAACTGCAAGTGGCATAGACCAGTCGACCACCAGGGGCCACGCAACGTGAGGCGCTCGCAAGAATTCTGGCCTGCAGTGCGACGAGTTCTTCCAGACTCTGGGCAGACTGGCGCCATTTCAGGTCAGGATTACGTCTGAGCGTGCCGACACCACTACAGGGGGCGTCAACCAGCACGCGATGCGCTTTTCCAGCCAGACGGCGCACACGTTGATCATTTTCATGATCAATCGCCACCGGCACGACGTTGGACAAGCCACTGCGCGCAAAACGTGGTTTGGCTTTAGCCAAACGCGTCGCAGAAACATCAAAAGCATATAAACGGCCGGTTGAGCGCATCAAAGCCCCCAACAATAAAGTCTTGCCGCCCGCACCGGCGCAAAAGTCAATGACCATTTCGCCACGCTTGGGTCCGACCAATAGCGCCAATAACTGGCTGCCCTCGTCCTGGACTTCGATCAGTCCGTGTTCGAACTGGTGCCACTTATTCATCGCAGGGCGACCCTTGAGACGAATTCCCCAGGGTGAAAACGGCGTTGCAACGGGCGCATGTCGCACCGCATTGCCGCGCGTCAGATCAGCCAGCATCTCGTCTCGCTCGGCTTTGAACGGATTGACACGAATATCGAGTGCAGCATGCTGATTCAGAGAATGTGCCAACGACTCAAGTTCCGGAAAATCCTTAATGCGGTCATATAACCAGTCTGGCAAACTCTCACGGACAGGCAATGACATGGAGCTCGGCTCAATCTGGGCAATACGCTCGAGCCAGGCAAGCTCACCTACATCAAGCACTGCTTTTACTTTTTCGGGGTCCATGGTTGACAAGGCTCCCTGAATAGCAAGGCGGCGTACCGCGTTACCCACCCCGCTCTCGGCGAGCTGGCGATAAAGCCTAAGGTTACGCAAGACGTCATAGACTGACTCGGCCACCTCGGCGCGATCCCGGATACCCAGACTCGGATGCGCCCTAAACCAATGCGAGACGACCGAATCCGCTGCAAATCGCATGGTCAGCACCTCATCGAGGACCTTGCGAATCTGATCCAGACGGATGGTCATCGGGGGTTGGCGAGGTTTGTGCACAAAAGCGGGTTGCTGTGGATGCTCACCACCGTGCTCAGCTCGATCACTGTCTCGATCACCGCTCCTGTCGTAGCCACGATCGGCAGAACGGTCATAACCACCGCCCGAACCACTTCGCGAATAAGCTGGCTGGGCATTCATGAGACGATCCGTGGCAGAGCCTTTGGCTGGCGGCGCACGATCAGGATCAAATGGTCTTGGTGCAGAACGGGCGCTCGTGGCAGATCCAGAGCGTGGCTTACCCCGCGAATCGCCCGGTTTGGGCCGACCTGGACGGCTAGGTGTGCGTGGGTTGCTCATACTGATTGCTCCGATACAAATATTCTTGAATGAATGGCGTCAACATTGACGCGCTGGTCTGGCATGAGATGCACCTGACCTTTTGCAAGCCAGACAGCGACTTGCGGATAAACGACGTGCTCAAGCGTCAACACACGCTCGGCTAATGACTCAGGCGTGTCCTCAGACAGCACCGGTACTACGCCCTGCGCGATAATAGGACCATGATCAAGCACCGGCGTGACAAAGTGAACCGTACATCCGTGTGCCTGAACGCCTTTGGCAATCGCCTGTGCATGCGTGTGCAAACCAGGAAATGCAGGCAGTAATGAGGGGTGGATATTGACCAGCCTGCCCGCATAATGCTGCACAAATTCGGGCGTCAGTACCCGCATAAAACCAGCGAGCAACACATAATCTGGTGAATATTGGTCGATGATCGACTTAAGCGCCGCATCAAACGTGTTTCTGTTTGAAAAATCCGTGTGGGAAACCACTTGCGTGGCAATTCCTCTCTCACTGGCCCATTTTAGCCCAGTACTGGCCGGACGATTAGAAATAACAGCTAAAACATCCGCTGGGCAACGATCTGCGAGACAGCTGGCAACGATTTTCTGCATATTTGAACCCTGCCCGGATATCAAAATCACAAAGCGCTTACGTAAAAAAAAGGGGTCAGACATGGGATTCCACGAACAAAGCAGTACGAAATTGTAAACTGTTGCTTGTGAAAACCTCCTTACGCATCCGTCGTCACCCTCCTGCGCCCTCTTTGCGCTTCTCATCCGCCCTGTCAATAGGTAACTTTGACGGGGTGCACCTTGGGCATACCGCCATGCTCGAGCAAGTCTGTGCGGCTGCGCGCGAGCATGACCTCGTGCCAAGCGTCCTGACTTTTGCGCCGCATCCGCGTCAGTACTTTGCTCAAGTCAACCATCGGCCCGAGCTGTCTCCGCCACAAATTAGCGGCGTCCGAGACAAGCTGACCGCGCTGGCTCAAACAGGTATCGAGCAAATCATCCTGGCTCGTTTTAATCGTCAAATGGCCGAAATGTCTGCGACTGATTTCGTCACGCAGCTATTGATCGAGCAGCTCGGCACGCGCTGGTTACTGGTAGGCGAGGATTTCCGCTTTGGCCGACAACGCGCCGGAGATGTGGAATTACTTAAAAAAATCGGTTTGCAACACGGTATGCAGGTCCAGACCATGTCTGATGTTACCGATGCACACGGACACCGGATTTCAAGTTCCGAGGTGCGTTCGGCACTCGGTGCGGGTGATCTGAATCATGCCGCACACCTGCTCGGTCGAACCTTTGCTATGAGCGGCCATGTCATCCATGGCAAAAAACTCGGCCGCACCCTCAACATGCCCACAATGAATATGCGTGTTACGCCCCGTTGTGCTGCGCGCTCGGGCATATATGTAGTGCGTGTACATGGTCTGGGCTCAAACCCTTTGCCTGGCGTGGCCAGCTTAGGAGTGCGTCCAACCGTCGAGGACGATGGCAGTATTCTGCTCGAAACACACTTATTAACAAGCAATCCGGATGCTTACGGTAAACTCATCCGGGTCGAACTCCTGCAACACGTGCGGGACGAAGAAAAATTTCCTGATCTCCCAACCCTGACTGCCGCCATGCATGCCGATGCACAGCATGCACGCTCTTATTTTGCGCTCCATGGACTATAAAAACACACTCAATCTGCCCGACACCAAGTTCCCGATGCGTGGTGACTTGCCTAAACGCGAACCACTCTGGGTTGCCACCTGGCAAGAAAAAAAGGTCTATCAGGCCGTGCGCGAGGCAAGCCTGGGTCGCCCGAAATTCTTGCTCCATGACGGACCGCCCTACGCCAACGGTGACATTCATATTGGTCATGCCGTTAATAAAATCCTCAAAGACATCATCATCAAAAGCCGCAACATGGCTGGCTTTGATGCAGCTTACGTTCCTGGGTGGGATTGCCATGGCATGCCGATCGAAATTCAGATTGAAAAAAAATACGGCAAACACCTACCCGTCGCGGAAGTTCAATCTAAAGCCCGTGCCTACGCACTTGAGCAGATTGAACGCCAGAAAAAGGACTTTATCCGACTCGGCGTGCTGGGCGACTGGGACAATCCCTATCTGACGATGAATTTCAGCAACGAAGCCAATGAGATTCGCGCATTAGGTCGTATTCTGGATAAAGGCTACGTGTTTCGTGGCTTAAAGCCTGTGAACTGGTGTTTTGACTGCGGCTCTGCCCTGGCTGAAGCAGAGGTCGAATACGCGGATCGCAAAGATCCAGCCGTACACATCGCTTTCCCGTTTGTGGATATGCCCGCAGTAGCCAAAGCTTTTGGTGTGCCAAGCGTAGACAAGGGTGCGATCGTAATCTGGACCACGACCCCCTGGACCATCCCCTCGAACCAGGCACTGAATATTCATCCTGAATTTGAATATGCGCTGGTACGTGTGAGCCCTGCTCCTGCGACGGGCGCACTGATGATCCTGGCTGCAGACCGCGTTGAGGCCTGCATGAAAGAATGGGGCATGGAAGGCGAGATAATCGCCAAATGCGTAGGCTCTGCACTCAGTCAGATTAGCTTTGAGCACCCACTGGCCAGTTTTGATGCGGGCTACAAACGTCTGTCGCCTGTGTATCTGGGTGACTACGTCACACTCGATACGGGTACAGGGGTCGTGCACTCTGCGCCCGCCTACGGCATCGAGGATTTCATTTCCTGCAAAGCACATGGCGTCAAAGATGCGGACATCATTAGTCCAGTCATGGGTGACGGCAAGTTCGTCCCTGGATTACCTGGTTTTGGTGGACTGAGCATTTGGGAAGCAAATCCCAAGATCGTCGAGGCGCTGACCGCTGCGGGTACGCTGATCAAGGTCGAACAGCATTCACACAGCTACATGCACTGCTGGCGTCATAAGACGCCGATCATTTATCGTGCGACCAGCCAGTGGTTTGCAGGGATGGATGTCAAGCCAAAGGACGATGAGCCCAGCCTGCGCACAAGCGCGCTGGCCGCTATCGAAGCCACGGAGTTTTTCCCGGCCTGGGGACGCGCACGCTTGCATGCGATGATCGCCAACCGTCCTGACTGGACGCTCTCGCGTCAGCGTCAATGGGGTGTGCCCATGGCATTCTTCATTCATAAAGAAACCGGGGCTCTGCATCCCAACACACCTGCGCTGCTCGAAGAGGTTGCCAAGCGTGTGGAAAAACACGGCATTGAGGCCTGGCAGGCGATTGAACCAGCTGATCTTTTAAGTGCCGAGGACGCACAAATTTACGAAAAAAATCGCGACACGCTTGATGTCTGGTTCGACTCTGGGACCACGCATGCAACCGTGCTGGGCGGCCCAAACAACGAACATAACGGCTCGCACGGTGCTCAACTCACCTGGCCTGCCGACCTCTATCTCGAGGGCTCCGATCAACACCGTGGCTGGTTCCACTCCTCCTTGCTGACAGGCTGCATGCTCTATGGTCGTGCGCCATATAAGGGCTTGCTGACACATGGTTTTGTAGTCGATGGCAATGGTCGCAAAATGAGCAAGTCGGTGGGCAATGTCATTGCGCCACAAAAAGTCTCAGACAGTTTAGGTGCAGAAATCCTGCGCCTTTGGGTCGCCAGTACCGATTACTCGGGCGAGCTCTCAATCTCTGACGAGATTCTCAAACGTGTCGTTGAAGGCTATCGACGCATTCGCAATACGCTGAGATTTTTACTGGCCAACCTTGCTGACTTCAATGCTGAAACGGATGCCGTCGCGGTTGAACAGATGCTTGAAATTGATCGCTACGCATTAGCCATGACCGCACAGATGCAAAGCGAAGTCCTTGCTAGTTTTGAGCACTACGACTTCCACCCTGCCATGTCGCGTTTGCAGGGCTTTTGTTCCGAGGATCTGGGCGCATTTTATTTAGATGTACTTAAAGATCGCCTCTACACCTCGGCACCACGTAGTCTTGCGCGACGCTCGGCACAAACAGCACTTTTGCACATCACGCAAAGCTTGCTTAAGCTTATGGCGCCTGTGCTCTCATTCACCGCCGAAGAAGCCTGGGAGATTCTGGGCTCGACAACACTCACAGAGACAGGTAAACAACCTGCCCTCACAATCTTTACCGAGTGCTATCACAACGTGCCTGCTGTTGCAGATGCCAGCGCACTCTCCATTCGCTGGTCACGCATTCGCGAAATCCGTGCGCAAGTCATGCGCAAACTCGAAGAACTGCGCACAGCAGGTAGCATCGGCTCGTCTCTGCAAGGTGAGGTCGAACTCACTGCAAGCGGAGATGATCTGACACTGCTGCTCAGCGTAGCCGAGCAGCTGCCGTTTATTTTTATTGTGTCGCGTGTCAGTGTGCAACCGGGTGTCGGTGAGCTGCAAATCAATATCGCAGCCTCTGGCCATCAAAAATGCGAACGCTGCTGGCATTATCGTGCGGACATTGGACAAGACGCGGCCCATCCGCATATTTGCGGGCGCTGCGTGGTCAATCTGAAAGATGCATAAGCCCTGTTTTGGTATTGGACGTTGGTTGTGGCTCGCGGGATTGCTGATCGTGATCGATCAGCTCAGTAAGCTCGGATTCGATTCACAACTCAAATATGGCGAGCGGATTCATCTGCTGCCATTTTTCGACTTTACCTTGTTGTACAACCCCGGTGCAGCCTTTAGTTTTTTAGCGGATGAAAGCGGGTGGCAAAGATGGTTTTTTACTTTACTTGCCTTTGCGGCATCGGTATTTATCATCTGGATGATGCGTAAAAACAAAGCGCATCACAGGATGATGCTTGCTTTGGCGTTAATCCTGGGTGGAGCGATCGGCAATGTCATTGATCGTATCGCTTACGGCCATGTGGTTGACTTCCTGTTGTTCTATTGGCGTGACTGGTATTACCCGGCTTTTAATATTGCCGATATTTGCATCACGCTCGGTGCTATGCTTTTGATACTCGATGAGCTGCTGCGACTGAAAGGTACACGTTCAAAATGATTAAAGACCTGCAAGGTAAACGCATCGTACTGGGTTTGAGTGGCGGCATTGCCTGCTACAAGTCCGCTGAACTCGTGCGCCGCATAATCGATCTGGGCGCGACAGTCGACGTGGTCATGACAGACGCCGCGACGCACTTCATCACAGCCGTCACGATGCAAGCCCTGTCAGGACGTCCGGTATTTCTCGATGCCTGGGATGCACGCATTCCAAACAATATGCCACACATCGATCTGACGCGTGGAGCGGATGCGATATTGATCGCACCGGCCTCGGCGGACTTTATGGCCAAGCTCGTCCAGGGCCGGGCGGATGATTTGCTATCGACCCTGTGCCTAGCGCGTGCGTGCCCCCTGCTTGTCGCACCTGCCATGAATCGCGAGATGTGGGCCGCAGCCCCCACGCAACGCAATGTCGAACAATTAAAACTTGATGGCGTCAAAATTCTCGGTCCCGGCAACGGTGATCAGGCATGTGGCGAAACCGGTGACGGGCGAATGCTTGAACCCGCGCAATTACTCGCTGAGCTGATTGGATTTTTTCAGCCTAAATTACTCGCGGGTAAACGCGTCATGATCACAGCGGGCCCAACTGTCGAGCCCATCGACCCGGTACGCGTGATCAGCAACAGGTCCTCAGGCAAAACCGGTTATGCGCTTGCGCGTGCCGCATGGGAAGCCGGTGCAGACGTCACCCTGATCTCGGGCCCCACCGCATTAATTACGCCGTATGGCGTGACACGCATCGATGTAGAGACCGCCCAGCAGATGCATGACGCCGTGCTTGCAAGCGCTGCCGAGCACGATATTTTTATAGCGGTCGCTGCCGTCGCGGATTGGCGCGTGGCGAATGTTGCGACAGACAAGATCAAAAAAGATGGAAATCAGACGCCTGAGCTTTCATTCATCCCCAACCCAGATATCCTCGCGGCTGTTGCCAAACTGCCTGACGGTCCGTGGTGCGTAGGTTTTGCCGCCGAAACTGAACGTCTATCTGAATTCGCCCACGAAAAACGCCTGCGCAAAGGTATCCCCATGCTGATTGGCAACCTCGCTCAGCATGTGATGGATGCAGACCACACCACCGTATCCATTTTTGATATGCATGGCGAGCATCCATTGCCGTCTAGTGGCAAACAAAATATTGCTCGCCAACTGATACAAGCGATATCAACACGTATCACAGGTACACAGGCCTGATCAGGCCGTGATGAGCCTATGGAAGCGCTCATTGAACACATTACAGAATTTATTCGCCAGAACCAGATCTGGGCGGGGCCCATCATCGGTTTGATGACCTTTGGCGAGTCGATGTTTATCATCGGCATTCTGATTCCTGCAACCGCCCTGTTGCTCGTGACCGGTGGACTGGTGGCAAGCGGCACACTGCCTTTGATGCCAATCCTCTTATGGGGATATGCAGGCGCGTTACTCGGTGACGCATTGTCCTTCTGGCTAGGCCGGTGGGTGGGGCCTAGCGTGCTGCGCTGCAAACCCCTTTCCACACATCGCAGAACCGTCGCACGTGCCCGATTGCTGTTCTATCGTTACGGTTTTTTTGCAGTATTGCTTGGACGATTTTTAGGACCTATACGAAGCACGATTCCAACGGTTGCGGGCGTCATGGGAATGCCAGAATATAAATTCCAGCTGGCAAATCTTATCTCTGCTTTGTTCTGGGTTCCTGCGTTGCTTGCGCCCGGCTATATGGCAATTCACGCCACAGAATCTTTTAATTTTTTCAAACTCTTCTGATTTCAAAAACCATGAAACCTGTCGATCTCAAAATACTCGATGCGCGTATGCGTGAACAATTACCTGCCTACGGCACGCCTGGTTCTGCAGGTCTGGACTTAAGAGCATGTCTCGATGCCCCGCTGGTCATAGAACCCGGCGCCACGCAACTGGTTCCAACAGGTCTGGCCATCCATATTGCCGATCCTGGATACGCAGCGGTCATATTGCCTCGCTCTGGATTGGGACATAAGCACGGCATCGTGCTCGGCAATCTGGTGGGCTTGATTGACTCGGACTATCAAGGCCCCTTGATGGTTTCGGCCTGGAACCGCAGCAATATCGCCTACACATTGCAACCAATGGAAAGACTCGCGCAACTTGTTGTATTGCCAGTGGCGCAGGTGCAATTTAATCTTGTTGAGGATTTCGATGCCTCTGCGCGCGGGACTGGCGGTTTTGGCAGTACAGGTAAAAGCTAATCGGCCAGCCATCGGGCATCGAGCCAGTCGCCACAGACAACGGCAGCTTTCATACATTGCACGAGGGTTGACTCTACGCAGTGCACCGAGGCGGTCGTCTGCCTATTAGCAGGGAGAGCCAGTACTATTTTGCGTTTGAGAGTCGGTTCAATCAATGGTGCGGCGGTCAACACTCCGCGCGCGATATCGTCGGCGACCGCAATGCCTGGCAAGATCGTCAAGCCGTGTCCTGAAATCACCAGACTTTTCTGAATACTCATCGCATTCGTTTCGGCGATCACCATCAATTGCAGCCCAATCAGTGTGGCTGCGTTTTCGACAAGGCTGCGCAGACCGTGCGGCGCACTGGGTAAAACCAAAGGTCTGCCTGCCAACTCAGCCAACGGCATGGGGTTTTCTGCAAGCAAACCCGATGCGGGCAAACCTACAATCCAGAGACTTTCTTCGAGTAGTGGTTTAACTTGAATCGAAGGCGTGTGTTTGGGGTCATACAACAAGGCCAAATCAATTTCACCATCCTCAAGCCAACGCTGGAGATGTCCCGCGTAACCAACCGAAATACGCACACGGATCCCAGGATAATGTGACGCAAGGGCGTTAACCAGCGCGCTGGCCAACAAATCACTCGTACTGGGCAACAGACCAACCGTTACGATCCCACCAATCGAGCCTTTGGATGGACATATCTCCGCCCGAGCGCGATCCAGCTCATGCAAGACGCGACGTGCATACTCGACAAGCGTGCGGCCCGCCTCGGTTAACTCCATACCGTGACGGCCACGCTCAAAAAGACTCGCCCCGAGATCTTCCTCGAGCAGTCGCAATTGACGTGAAACGGCAGGCTGAACAATATTGAGCAGTGTTGCCGCACGCGTGACATTGCCTGTTTCTGCAACCGTCACTAAAGCACGAAGTTGTTTGAAATCCAAAGTGCTTATACCTATGCAAACTCAAGAATGAAACAAACGATCGCGTTTGGCTTATTCAAGGCGCCAGGCGGTCCTTGATCCACTCATTTTGGTCGCTTAGACGATAACAAATTCTGTCATGCAAGCGTGAAGGACGGCCTTGCCAGAACTCCCAGTAATCGGGAACGAGTCGATAACCCCCCCAGTGTGGTGGACGTGGGGGATTCATACCAAACTTCATGCCGTATTCCGCCGCTTTGGCGACGATGGAGGTGCGTCCGTTAATCACTGTACTTTGAGGAGATGCCCAAGCACCGATGCGACTAGCAAGTGGTCTGGTCGCATAGTACTCGTCCGACTCCGCCGCATCGACTTTTTCTACACGGCCTTCGATACGGACAACGCGCTCCATCTCGACCCAGTGGAACTGAAGTGATGCAAAGGGAGTGCCTTCGAGCTCCCGGCCTTTGCGGCTTTGATAATTTGTAAACCAGACAATGCCGCGCGCATCACAGCCTTTGATCAAAACGATACGGCTAGACGGACGGCCATTGCTGCCAACCGTTGCTAACGTCATTGCATTGGGTTCTGGAATGTTGTGCTCGAAAGCCTCATTAAGCCAGGACTGAAATTGTTTGAGCGGCTCGTTCGCCACCTCGTGCTCTTCAAGAGATCCAAGCTCATAACTTTTACGTAAGTCAGACAAAGGCGTTTTATTGCTCATGTTCAAATCCCTTTAGACTCAATGCGCGCTATACAAGAACTACTGCGCATAAGAAAATTTGCCATTTTTAATGGTCGCCATCACACGGGCACGCTGATCAAAACCCTGGTGATCGGTTGGCGTTACATTCAGCACGCCATTCGGTACGGTCAGATCTTTGGTATTCTCAAGCGCATCGCGTAATGCCTGGCGAAACTCAATGGTCGAGGGTTTGGCACCAGATTTCAGTGCGCGAGCAACCGCCTGATCGAGCAACACCCATGCACCCATGGCATCACCAGCAAACTGCGTCATCGTATTCGGGCCATACTTGTCTTCGTAGCGATCGGTGAACTCCAGCGCCACCCGACGCACAGGGTTGGATTCAGGCAGTTCGCGCGCGACAACGCCTGGCCCCGTGGGGAATAATGTGCCCTCCACATCACGACCGCCGAGTTGCAGAAACTCGAGCGTACCAATACCATGCGTTTGGTAAATCAAACCTTTATAGCCACGACCCACTAAAGTTTTTTGCGGCAATGCGGCTGGTGTACCAGAGCCTGCGATCAAAATAGCTTGAGGTTGTGCGGCGATTAGTTTTAAAACCTGGCCAGTCACAGACTGGTCTGTGCGCTGAAAAGACTCGTGCGCAACGATCTCTGGATTACCCGCTGCAGCAGCCGAAAACTCCTTAGCCCAGCCCTCGCCATAAGAATCGGCAAACCCGATGAAACCGACCTTTTTAATACCACGACGGCGCATGTCTTCTACGAGTGCAGTGGCCATCAGCGCATCGTTTTGCGGTAATTTGAACGCCCACTTTCTCTTGGGATCCGACAGTGGCGTCACAATCGAGGAGGAAGCAGCCAGTGCAATCATGGGCGTACTCGACTCCTGGAGCACATCGAGTGCGGCTAATGCGGCAGGCGTGATATTCGGACCTACAATTGCATCGACTTTATTTTCCGAGGTCAGTTTGCGAAAATTCTTGACCGCCTGGCTCACATCGGTCGCATCATCCAGAATGACATAACGCGCGGGCTGACCGCCAAGCGTGTCAGGCCAGAGCTTGATCGCGTTGGCAGATTGAATACCAATTGCCGCTGCCGGTCCGGTTGTGGAAATATCCACACCGATCACGATTTCAGCGATCGACGGGATTGCAAACAATCCGGTGGCACAAAAAGCTATTAATCGCCGTTTAAGATGCAACATTGATCCTCCTTAGTGAACTTAAATTCCAGTGCACTGGGCACCGTTTGGCATGGCACGCGTCTCAAGCGCCTCTGCAATCTGGGCGGAGAGTTGCTGAGTATTTTTTTGCTGTCCGGTAACCAGTGCCGATACGCCTACCGAAACGGGTTGCTGCAGGCGTGTAAAGCAAGTCATGACTTTGTTGGATCCAGCAAAGCGAATACGCCATAGGGCATGAATCGCCACATATTGACCAGGAACCATATCAAAACGCTGCACATCAACCTGGACACGCGTCACACCCGAGTCGCCTACACCAGCAGCCAGATTTTGAACGGGAGGCATGCCGATACGGGTCGTTAACTCTAGGGACAGTGCAGTCCTAAGATGCGAGGACAAGGGTGCCGTCCATAAATCGTTCGCGAGCACCAGTACGCGTCCATCGGATTGCTGCACCACTAATGAGGCCAGATCAGCTTCGGGAGGGACTGAGACATCCGAAAGCGCGTAAGGTCCCACTGCCTTGACAGCGGGCACTTCCGAACTGGACATCGGGGGGCTCAGCGTGTAGTTGAATGCCGCAGGTGAACCGCATCCAGCAAGCACAAGACTTGCGAGCATCATCATCAAAATTTTCATTTCGCAGTCGCTCCAAGAGTATCGCGAGAATAAGGCTGACCTGTCCGACCCCGAATAAGTGAGTCAGGTTGTGACTGTAGTGAATCTGTCAAGACACGCAAGGATTTCAAACTACGTTTGATATCCTCAAGGGCAGCATCTATATTCGCTGGCAACGGACTACCCGGAGCGATCATGCCATCGAGATTCTTGAAACTCGACTCCACTTGAACAAGGGCTGAGGCCAGCTTGGGCGTAACCTGTTTATTCAAATCAATGGTCAGGACTTTAAATTCCTTAAGCGTCTCATTAAGCTCTTTACCAATGGAATCGAAAGGTATCTTTTCCAGCTTAGCCATGATGTTGGACAGATTTTGTTGCAGCTTATCCAGATCATCGGCTTCAATCGTGGGCATTTCAAAAGGCAAGGCCGTTTTGTAGCGCCCACCTTTTGGCACTTGAGGAAAATCAGCCAGAGCAATATACAACTGACCTGTCAGAATATTGGCACTACGCAGCTGTGCACGCAAACCACGACTTGCCAGCATGGCCAGAGACTTCGCGACCTCCTCAGGAGTGCGATCGACCATCTTCATATCGGTATAAATAGTACCCAGACGTTCTGGATAAAGTGTGGCGGCAACATGTGTGAAAAACTTGCGCTTGATTGGATCAAAGTCAAGATCCACGGCATTCACAATACCAATGTCGACGCCTTGAAACTCAACATTCGCGCCGATCTTTAGCCCGCGCGAGGGTTGATCGAAACGCATATCGATTGGCACCGCGATCCCCTCGGGAACCAACTCGGCAGCACGTCTGGTGTCGTAGAGCTTAAAGACCTCGGTTGATTTGACCTGGTCTTCGCCTTTGCCAAAGGATGCAAATGAAACTCCACCTGCGATCAGTGAAACCAGCGATTGCGTATTCACCTGCACACCTTCCGAGCTAAGCGTGATATCAATACCGCTTTCATTCCAGAAACGCGTGCTTTGATTCACATACTTGTCGTAGGGCGCATCGACAAACACTTCAAGATCGACATATTTACCGACTCGATCAAGTTTGAAGCTTGTCACCATGCCAACTTGAATACGACGATAAAAAATAGGTGAGCCTGCGCCCAGGGAACCAAGATCAGGAGCGCGCAATTTGAATTTAGATCCAGGGCGATCACTTGTAATCGGAGGAGGCTCTTCAAGACCAATGAATTCCGTTTGATTCGAACTGGTATTTAACGCATCGTTCGTATCGGTTTCGATGTAAACGCCAGACAACAATGTTGATAATCCAGACACGCCTCCTAAACCCACCCTTGGTTTAACGATCCAGAATCGCGTGCCTGTATGCGCTAGGCCAGCAGCGTCTTTTGAAAGTTCTGCATCCACAATCACGGAGTCTCGTTTGGGACTCAATCTGATCGCTTTGACCATGCCAATGACCACGTCTCGATAACGGATCTGCGTTTTACCCACCTCAAGACCGGAGGCAGATTCAAAAAAAATCGAAATTTTAGGTCCCTGCTTGGAAACAGAATTCCAGATGATCGACAAACCTACGAGTGCTGCGACGATGGGAATGAGCCATACCCAGGCAAGATTGCGTTTAGGTTTACGTGACACACGCGGCAGAGGCAAAGCGCCTGTTGGGCTGGATGACTCAGGCATGCAGGCAACTCCTTAAAGCAAAACGTAGAATAATTTTAGTGGGTAGATTCAAGATCAGCTCGCTTCAGATGTTTTCGATGGCCGGCCAAACGCCACGCAAGACGTGGGTCAAAACCCATCGCGGCAAGCATGGTCAGAATCACTACCCCGCCAAATGCAGCAGCGCCACCACCAGGCTCGATGCTGAGTAACGAACCAAAATGCCCCAAAGCCGACAATAGTATAACGACGAAAACATCGAGCATTGACCACTGTCCAATGAACTCCACAATCACATACAAATGCGTTCTCTGACGCAGTTTGATACCTGTGCGCTGCTGCGTCAGAAACACCAGCATTCCTAGTGCGACAAGTTTAAATAGGGGCACGACAACACTGGCGATGAATACCACCAGTGCGATATCCCAAGATCCCATATGCCAGAGTTCAATAACACCACCCATGATGGTGTGTGCGGAGTCACTGCCCATCGATGATACTTTCATGATGGGCAACATATTGGCCGGAATATATAGAATGATAGCCCCCAGCATCAGTGCCCAGGTACGCATGATGATGGTTGGTGAGGGAGGCTTGGAAATCGGCGTGGGCTTTGCAGGCAGATCAAGGTCATGGGCCATCGAACGAATTTTTTCAGAATTCAATCGTGTCAGAGCTGTAATCAGAATAGCGGTCGTCGCTGTCGCAAACAAACCAATCCCGGGCGTGAGCGAGGCAAGCCCGGCGAGTTTCACAACCGCAACCATCACCCCCATCAAAAATACCGGAACCATACACCAGGGCTTTAAGCGATCCACCCAGTGAATGGCCGTCTCGAAAAAGAGCGGTAAACGCCCGACCGCCAGCGCACTAAAAATCCAGACCAACAAACCAAGCTGGCACGCAGGCAGAAAAAAACCTGCAGCAAACGTGATCGCCGCAACCTCAGGATAACCAACATTCCAGGTAATCACGACCGCATCGATAAATGACGCAGCCTGTCCCGCACCTTGCACATACAATGTCGCAACGGGAAAAGCATTAGCCAAGGCAAAACTGATGACCGTAGCAATCAAGACCGCTAACCAGGCACCCGCTGAAAACACAGCATAGGTCTCAAGCGTACTGCCACAACGAAAGCATGTTGCCCACTCGCCAGGAGCTAGAACAGGACGCTGATATGCAACACCACAGTGATGACAGCTCAATCGATGGGGTGTTGCATGATCAGACATTAGTGAACCAGCTCAGTTTCCTGATCAGATCCTGCCTTACGGGCCTGTGGTTTAGGGGGTAGTTCGCCAAACGTCAGGACAACCTTGTCCTGATCATCGACATCCACCGTCACGGCTCCGCCGTCCACCAGTTTGCCAAAGAGTAGCTCGTCGGCCAAGGCACGACGTAGCGTGTCTTGAATCAACCGCTGCATGGGACGCGCGCCCATCAAAGGATCAAAGCCTGCTTTACCCAGATAAGCGCGTAATGCATCGGTAAAGCTCGCCTCCACACGCTTGTCGTGGAGTTGATCTTCAAGTTGCATTAAGAACTTATCGACCACCCGCAGAATCACTTCCTGATTCAACGGCGCAAATGGGACGATCGCATCGAGACGATTGCGGAACTCTGGTGAAAACAGGCGTTTGATATCCGCCATTTCATCTCCACTCGCACGCGTATTTGAAAAACCTATGTTGGGCTTGTTCAAGGCTTCGGCGCCTGCGTTGGTTGTCATCACCAAAATGACATTACGGAAATCCGCTTTGCGACCATTATTGTCGGTCAGCGTACCGTGATCCATCACCTGCAGCAAAATATTAAATACATCTGGATGCGCTTTTTCAATCTCATCAAGCAGCAGCACACAGTGAGGCTGTTTGTTAATCGCCTCAGTCAGCAAGCCGCCCTGATCGAAACCGACATAACCAGGTGGCGCACCAATCAGGCGCGAGACTGTGTGGCGTTCCATATATTCAGACATATCAAAGCGCAACAGCTCAACACCGAGGGTGAATGCCAACTGTCTGGCAACCTCGGTTTTACCCACACCCGTCGGACCAGAGAAGAGGAAAGCTCCGATCGGCTTTTCAGGACGCCCGAGACCAGACCGTGCCATTTTGATTGCCGAAGACAGTGCCTCAATCGCAATATCCTGACCATAGACAACAGTTTTCAAATCACGATCGAGCGTTGCGAGTTTGCTACGATCATCATTTGAAACGGTTGCGGGTGGAATACGCGCAATTTTTGAAACAATCGCTTCGATTTCAGTTTTACCTATCACTTTCTTTTGCTTGGAACGCGGCAGCAAGCGCTGCGCAGCACCGGCCTCGTCAATAACGTCAATCGCCTTGTCAGGCAAATGGCGATCATTAATGTGACGCGCAGAAAGTTCAGCCGCAGCGATCAACGCTGCCGCAGAGTACTTAACAGAATGATGCGACTCAAAACGGCCTTTTAAGCCACGCAAAATCTGGATGGTTTGCTCAACACTTGGCTCTGGCACATCGACTTTCTGAAAACGGCGCGACAACGCAGCATCTTTTTCAAAAACACCTCGAAACTCCGTATAAGTCGTCGCACCAATGCAGCGCAACTGTCCGGAAGACAAAGCGGGCTTGAGCAGATTCGACGCATCCAGTGTGCCGCCAGAGGCGGAGCCCGCTCCAATCAAAGTATGGATTTCATCGATGAATAAAATAGCTTGAGGGTTGCCTTTGAGCTGTTTGAGTACGCCTTTGAGACGTTGCTCGAAATCACCCCGGTATTTGGTTCCTGCCAGTAACGCCCCCATGTCGAGAGAGTAAACATGCGCGTCGTGCAGGACTTCAGGAACTTCGCCCCGCGTGATGCGATAGGCTAAGCCCTCAGCAATCGCTGTTTTACCAACCCCTGCTTCGCCAACCAGCAAAGGATTATTTTTACGTCGACGGCAAAGTGTCTGAATGACGCGCTCAACCTCGTATTCCCGACCAATCAATGGATCAATCCGGCCCGCAATCGCGTCAGCATTCAGATCCTGCGCATACAAATCAAGCGGCGACTGACGTGCCTCAGGCGACTCCTCGCCATTGATCTGCGGTTCTTTATCCGAGGCGGGCGCAGATTCAGCACCCTGTTTACTGATTCCGTGCGACAGAAAGTTGACAACATCCAGACGTGATATCCCCTGCTGCTGCAGGTAGTACACGGCGTGCGATTCTTTTTCACCAAATATTGCGACCAAAACATTCGCACCTGTCACAGGCTTTTTAGAGGCACCACCAGCAGAAACATGCATGATGGCACGCTGGATGACGCGTTGAAATCCAAGCGTCGGTTGCGTATCCACATCCGAGCCAGCAGGAATGACGGGCGTATTGTCAGTAACAAATTTACGCAATTGGTTACGTAATTCATCCATATCAGTTGAACATGCCTTCAACACCTCGATTGCCGCGGCATTATCGAGAAGTGAAAGCAACAAATGCTCAACGGTGATGAATTCGTGGCGAGCCGAACGCGCCTCGACAAAGGCCATATGCAGGCTGACTTCAAGCTCTTGAGAAATCACATTTCCTCCGACATTCCGGAAAATAATACGTTCTGGATGAATACCATTCTATGCCTATCGGTATGCTATTAATTTGATAAACAAAGTATTTATTTTGTTAGATCTCTATACAAGATGATTATTTACTCATCGACCGGCTCCATCACACACTGCAAAGGATGCTGACTGGCGCGTGCATATTGAGCCACCTGACCGATACGGCTAGCCGCAATATCATGCGGGTAAACCCCACAAACGCCCTTTCCTTCGTGGTGAACTTGCAACATGATGCGCATGGCATCCTCCTGCCCTTTGCCGAAGAACTTTTGGAGTACCACCACCACGAACTCCATCGGGGTGTAGTCGTCGTTCAATAACAGCACCCTGTACATAGGAGGAGGTGCCGTTTGGGCAGCCTTTTTTTCTACAACTAAATCAGGCGGTGTGGTGACTTTGCTAGGCATATTGGGGTCGATACAGTCAGTACAAATTGAATAATTTTCGTTACAAATAGCTATATGGGGGTGTTTTCACTAATATCAAATCACAATTGAATGCTTGACGCTTTTATCAATTCTGACGAATATCACGTTACGCACCCTATTTTGGGAGTGAAATACGCAGGAAAGCATTTATTTTGTTATTTCAATCAAGTGCTTTTCAAATAGTTTATACAACGATTAAGAGGCAGTCCGAATGTCAGACTCGACAAGCAATGGTCCTAAGGTCACTGGTACAGTTAAGTGGTTCAACGATGCCAAAGGTTTTGGCTTTGTGACACCTGATAACGGTGGCGAAGATCTGTTTGCGCATTTTTCTGCGATCAACATGGATGGTTTCAAAACGCTTAAAGAAGGACAAAAAGTCGCGTTTGAAGTCACCCAGGGTCAGAAAGGTAAGCAAGCAACAAATATAACCGCCGCGTAAACTGTTGGGGTGAATAACCCCATGGACGTTATGCGATGAGTCAATTGCTTTTGTTTATAAGGCAGCGCACCCTTTCGGCTGCGCTGTTTGCGTTTGTATGCGCGTATGGATTGTCAGCGGTTTTCAATACGACCCCTGCGCTTGCCCAACCCCTACCAGTTAAAACCCTGACAGCGGGAATGCATGTCATCCAGGCCGAGGTCGCATCCAGCGATGCAACCCGGGCAAAAGGCCTGATGCACCGCAAAGAACTCGCGCCCAATAGCGGCATGCTGTTTGTGTTTGAACAACCCAATGTGCAGTGCTTCTGGATGCGCAACACACTCATCCCATTATCAATTGCTTTTATTCTGGATGACGGCACGATCGCCAACATCGCCGACATGGCACCGATGACAGAAAACTCGCACTGCTCCGTAGCTCCGGTACGCTATACGCTAGAGATGGAGCAAGGCTGGTTTGCTAAACACGGCATCACAGCAGGTAAAAAGATCTCCGGGATCCGTTAACCGACAGACCGAGTCGTTTTTTTATTTGTACACTCGATTTACAAGCACAAGTTAAACGCACAAAAAAATGGGAGCCCAGTCAAACTGAAGCTCCCTTTTTTTTGCGTCATTTAGGCGCGCGTTAATTACTCGTGCTTTACATCACACGCGCTCGACGATCAGCGCAATACCCTGACCTACGCCAATACACATCGTACAAAGCGCGTAACGCCCGCCTGTGGCGTGCAATTGATGGACAGCTGTCATGACCAGTCGCGCGCCACTTGCGCCCAGCGGATGACCTAACGCGATCGCACCGCCATTTGGGTTAACGCGCGGATCGTTGTCAGC
Organism: uncultured beta proteobacterium; assembly: GCA_903865015.1. GTDB lineage: Bacteria > Pseudomonadota > Gammaproteobacteria > Burkholderiales > Burkholderiaceae_B > Zwartia. The sequence goes on from CAIPID010000254.1 coordinate 23,287, forward strand.
CAGACCCAACAAACGCAAGACCGCCAAACCCTGCGCAGCAAAAGCTTCGTTGAGCTCAATCACATCCATCTGATCAAGTGTCAAGCCCGCAAGCTTGAGAACTTTTTGAGTCGCGGGCGCAGGACCAATTCCCATGATGCGTGATTCGACACCAGCCGTAGCCATGGCCACGACGCGCGCGCGAGGCACCAGGCCATGCAGCGCAGCAGCACGTTCATTGGCTAACAGCATTGCAACAGCACCGTCGTTCACACCTGAAGCATTACCCGCGGTGACGGACCCGCCTTCTCGCACAACGCCTTTCAGTTTTGCAAGAGTCTCCAGACTGGTCTGACGTGGATGCTCGTCACGATTGACGATGATTGCATCGCCTTTTTTCTGGGCGATTGTGACAGGCGAAATTTCGCTATCGAAAAAGCCGGCTTTTTGTGCCGATGCGGTTTTTTCCTGGCTCGCCATTGCGAATAAATCCTGATCTTCGCGCGAGACCTTGAACTGATCCGCTACATTTTCTGCAGTCTCGGGCATCGAGTCCACACCATGCATGGCTTTCATCTGTTTATTGATAAAGCGCCAGCCGATCGTTGTGTCAAAAATCGCAGCACTACGCGAAAAAGCTGAATCGGCCTTACCCATGACAAACGGCGCGCGCGTCATGCTCTCAACGCCACCGGCCATCATGAAAGACGTGTCACCCGCACGAATGGCGCGTGCTGCAGTACCAATCGCATCCATGCCTGAACCGCACAAGCGGTTAATCGTGCCACCCGGGACGTCGATCGGCAAACCTGCCAGCATTGTGGCCATACGTGCCACGTTACGATTGTCCTCTCCAGCCTGGTTGGCACAGCCCATCAGCGCATCATCAAGTTGCTCCCATTTGACCTTGGGATTGCGCTCCATCAAGGCACGAATCGGTATCGCCAGTAGATCGTCAGGACGAACCGAAGCCAGGGCTCCACCATAACGGCCGAAGGGGGTACGCATTGCATCGCAAATCAGGGCATCGTTGCTCATGTCTCTATTCCTGCTGGTTGTGTTTGAGTGGCGTAATCTTATCGCATCAGATCGCTTGGCCAAAATGAAAAAACCGGCACGAGGCCGGCTTTTAATGCGCTTTATCAAATCGGGTTGAAATTAACCCAGATTTTTAGCTGCAAATGCCCAATTCGCCAAAGTCCAGAAACTTTCGAGGTACTTAGGACGAGCATTGCGGTAATCGATGTAATAGGCGTGTTCCCAGACATCACAGGTCAACAAAGGTACATCAGCGGTTGTCAGCGGTGTCGCTGCGTTGCTAGTGTTGACGATATCAAGTGAACCGTCAGGCTTTTTAACAAGCCATGTCCAGCCTGAACCGAAGTTACCAGCGGCTGATTTGTTGAATGCTTCTTTAAAAGCAGCAACGCTACCCCATTTGGCATTGATGGCATCAGCCAGCTTGCCTGTTGGCTCGCCACCGGCATTAGGTGCCATGCTGTTCCAGTAGAACGTGTGGTTCCAAACCTGAGCCGCGTTGTTAAACACGCCACCAGAAGATTTCTTAACGATTTCTTCGAGTGATGCCGACTCAAATTCCGTACCAGGAATCAGGTTGTTGAGGTTGGTCACATAGGTCTGATGATGCTTACCATAGTGAAACTCAAGTGTTTCTTTTGAAATTGTGGGTGCCAGGGCATCCATGGCATAGGGCAAAGCTGGCAGAGTATGGGCCATTGCAAAATCCTCTTAAATTGGGGTGGGACGAATAACTTACCTATTGTATCGGAGCGCAGGCAAAAACGGACAGTCTTAATCCGCACGCACATGCACCACGCCTTTGGCCAGCGTCAAATCGAGTGACTGACCTGACTCGACCCGACCAGCATCGCGCAATATCGAGCCATCCCGAGCCTGCACAATCGCATAACCACGCCCCAGCGTGTGCTCGGGACTTAACGCCCTAAGCTGCGCTTGCGCATGCTCCAGACGCGCTGCACGCAAGTCAAGTAGCCTGCGCTGCGCTTGAACCATGTTTAGAGAAAGACGGGCGAGGCTCGCACGCGCAGGCGTCACATCGGGTAGACGAGCAGCCAGTCTCGCCACCACCCGCTCTTGACGGCTCACACGCATTTGGGCGTATCGCTGCCAGGCGCTCGACATTCTATAGACCAGGCTTTGGATCTTTTCCTGCTGATGCGCCAGACGCTGGATAGGCGAGACAAGCGCCGCAGAGGCGCGATCCACGCGCTGATAGAAACGATCTATCTGGCGTTGAACCTGATCAACCAAGACATCATGCGCGCGTGCAACACGGTCAAGCAATACGGCCCGCGTGACACAGGCAAGCTCAGCGGCGGCCGTCGGGGTTGGCGCACGCAGATCCGCCACAAAATCGGCAATCGTAAAATCAGTTTCGTGGCCCACCCCAGATATCACCGGGATCACACTCGAGGCGATATCTCTGGCGAGCGCCTCATCATTAAAACTCCAGAGGTCTTCAATGCTCCCTCCACCTCGGACCATCAGAATCGTGTCCACTTCATTTCTTTCATTGGCACGTGCCAGAGCTTGTCTGAGTTGAATCGCGGCATCCATACCCTGTACGGGTGAAGGATAAATAATCACAGGGACATGGGGGGCGCGGCGCGCCAGCGCGGTCAGCACATCACGCAATGCGGCCGCCCCAAGAGAGGTAATCACCCCAATCGCCTTGGGGAAAGCAGCGATCGGTCTTTTTACATCGGCATCGAACATCCCTTCTGATGCGAGCTTAGACTTGAGCGCGAGAAAAGCCTCAAATAATGACCCCAGACCGGCACGACGCATATTCTCAACCTGAAGCTGGTATTCACCACGCGCTTCATAGAGCGTGACACGACCACGCAGCTCTACTGAATCACCAGACTTCGGGATAAATCCAATCGCCGCAGCACGGCTTCTGAACATTACGGCGCGCACCGAGGCCGCTTGATCCTTTAATGTGAAATACCAGTGCCCCGAAGAAGCTTGCGTAAAGTTGGAGATTTCACCTCGCACCCAAGTAGATACGAAGCTTTGTTCGAGCAAACGTGACACGGCTTGATTTAACTGCGTAACAGTCAGGATATCCCGTGAATACAGCTGCTCTGTGACTTGACTTTCAATTGTCATGAGGCTCTCGCAGCATAATGTGTCCACAGGCTGAGGTTTTTATTCGCAAGTCACTGAGAGACATGAAAAAAATTAAATACATGAAAAAATCCATAACAAAAGACTCGTAACTAATTGATAAATATATAAATTAGTAAATATTACATTTTTATGATCAGTTTTTGAGCACCACTAGCGTAGCGAGTGTTTGACCACCTATGCGAAGATGCACACAGAATTATCCACAGCTTCTGTGGATAGATTTTCAAAGTGATCCTTCGCTTGCCAGACAGGCTCCTGCCCCCTTACGATGTCGTCATTATCGATGACATCCGGTCAAGCATTCCTTTTCACTCTCTGAGGTTATCCATTGCAGTCTATCTTTTCTGAAGCAGGTTGGCCGATTTTTCTGCTCCTGGCACTCTCCATAGCAGGCCTGGCTATCATTATTGAACGCTCACTGAGCTTGCAGACGCGCCGCATCTGCCCCCCTGAGCTGAGCGCTCAGGTTTTGCAAATGGTCCGTGCCGGACAAGATCTCCCCACCAATCTGGATAAACTCCAGGCTACATCGCCACTCGGTCAAATCTTGGCTCAGCTGGTCCGTAAAAAGCACCTGCCTGAAGCCGAACGCAGACTCTGTGTTGAGGACGTTGGCCGTGATGTCGCGCACACCCTGCAACGCTACCTCCCAGCGCTGGCAACAGTTGCGACCATCGCACCACTGCTCGGTTTGTTTGGCACGGTTGTCGGCATGATAGAAATCTTCGCCGCCTATAGGCCAGACGGATCCGACCCCACTATGCTTGCACGGGGAATTTCCGTTGCGTTGTACAACACTGGTTTTGGTATCCTGATCGCCATTCCCTGCATGATTGCGCACCGCTTGTTTAAATCCCGCGTCGAAGCACTTTTGCTGCGTATGGAGCAATCTGCAAGACGTCTGAATGACGCACTACAGGCCTGAATGTAATGCGATTCAGACAAAATAATTCAGACGACTCACCAGAAATCAACCTGATTCCACTGATTGATGTATTGCTTGTGATGCTGATCTTTCTAGCAGCTACGACCACATTCACCAGGCAAGGAGCACTCAAAATCATGCTCCCACGTGCAGATGCGGAAAAACAAACGCAAACAACCATCGACATCACCATCAGTCAGGATGGTCGTTATGCGGTCGGCGATCGTCTGGTCGACGGGGCAGATATCCTGTCGCTGACCGAAGCGTTACGAGAAGCCAAAAAAGATCAGCAGGATCCAATTGTGATCATTTATGCTGATGCGATGGCCTCACACCAGTTTGTCATGACCGCCATGCAGGCCGCACGCTCGGCCGGAATAGGTAAAGTCCATTTCGCCACACAGGCCGGCGATTGAGGCGCGCAGATTTCCAAACAAGGATGAGCCAATGGCTACATCGCCAGTGGCTGACACGTGGCTGGCTATCCGTACTGATGCGTCCTTTTTCCTGGGTTGTACTGATCATTCTTGCGATGAGAAAAAAATCTTATCTTTATTTCCCAAGCAGGATTTATCAGGCTCGCGTGCCAGTATTAGTCATTGGCAATATCTACGTTGGCGGAACAGGTAAAACGCCTGTTGTGATCGCGCTGGTGAAAGCGCTGACACAAAAAGGCTGGCACCCAGGCGTCATCAGTCGCGGCTATGGCGTTGAAATCGGTGTCACACCGCGCATCGGCCAAGGCGTGCTCGCACCCGATCATTTTGGCGATGAACCGGCCTTGATCGCAAGCCAAACAGGTGCACCAATTGCGGTACATCCTAATCGTAAAAAAGCGATTGAGGCGTTGCTTGCTTACGCACCCGAAACGGACCTGATTGTTTCTGATGATGGACTGCAACATCTGGCACTGGCCAGAAATCTGGAAATTATTGTTCAGGATCAGCGTTTGGTAGGCAATGGCTGTGTCATGCCGGCAGGCCCATTACGAGAAACCATCGACAGACTTGAGTACGTGCACGCGATCGTGACCAACGTTGCTCAACGCGACTTGCTTGGACAAAGCGACTTCACTCGCCCAAGCGGCGGAGTCACAACGCTCCCCAAAACAACCAATATGGCCCTTCAAATTGGCTTATTCAGAAACCTCAAGCATCATCAAACCCTGACAGTGACTCAATTTCAAGATCTAATTTTCGGACAGTCTCTGGCAGCCGCCGCCGGTATTGGTGCACCAGAGCGGTTCTTCGAGAGTTTGAGATCCAAGGGCTTCGTCTTGAACGAAACGCTCGCGCTACCCGATCACCACAGCTTTACAGCCAATACTTTTTTTAGCCTCCAATCTCGTCACATCCTCATTACGGCTAAAGACGCCATCAAGTGCGAGCATCTCCAGGATGAGCGCTTGTGGGTCGTGGAAGTAGATGCGGTTTTTTCAGATCCGGAATTTACTGACTGGCTGAGCCAGGCGCTACGCACTGATTGCACAGACGCACCCCTACACTAACGCCGAGTGGATACAATAAGGCTATGGAAACAAGACTACTCAACATCCTCGTGTGCCCTCTTTGCAAGGGTCCGCTCACTGCTAACACCCAGCATACCGAGCTCATTTGCAAAGCGGATCAGCTAGCTTTCCCAGTGCGAGACGGTATACCTGTCATGCTGACCACCGAAGCGCGCGCGCTCGACGATACACACGCAACGACAGACGCAGACGCAGTATGAGCGGCTTTGTAGTCATTATCCCGGCACGCGCCGCCTCGACACGCCTGCCCGGAAAAATGCTCGCCGACCTCGCAGGAAAACCAATGGTTGTGCGCGTTGCAGAGCGTGCAAAGGCCTCCGCCGCCAATCGGGTGGTGATTGCTTGTGATCATCCAGATATCGCGCAGGCATGCCTGGAGCATGGCGTCGAGTATCTGATGACCCGCGTGGACCACCCAAGCGGCACTGACCGGCTTGCTGAGGCGGCAAGCTTACTGAATTTGCAGGATGACGACATCGTCGTCAACGTCCAGGGTGACGAGCCTTTAATTGATCCCGCGCTGATTGATAGCGTCGCGGCCCTCCTGGCACGTGATCCCATAGCATCGATTGCGACCTGTGCTGCGCCAATCCCTACGGCAGCAAATTTTTTTAATCCAAACATCGTAAAGGTTGTTTGTGACGCATCGGATCATGCGCTCTACTTTTCGCGTGCCCCGATCCCATGGCGCAGGGATGCACCTGCGCATCCGGCTCAAAGCAGTGGTTTTTCTGTGCCTGCGCTCCACCATATCGGTATGTATGCCTATCGCGTAAGTTTTTTACGTCAGTACCCTGGCTTGCCGTCGGGTACGCTTGAGCGTCTGGAATCTCTTGAGCAACTGCGCGCGCTTGAGCACGGTTTTAAAATTGCGGTACAAACGATTAACAGCCACCCAGGTGCGGGAGTAGATACACCCGAAGATCTGATCCGGGTACGCAGTTTGTTTGAGAATCAAGCAACATCCGGGTAAGTCATTAGGAGTTCGCCCTGCAAGACGTGCTGCGATGCGGCATAATGTTTGGCATTCACATTACACTTTCAAGACTCAGGAGTTTTCATGCGTCTCATTCTGCTTGGACCACCCGGCGCTGGAAAAGGCACGCAAGCCGCCTTTATTACGCAACACTTCGGCATTCCTCAGATCTCTACCGGTGACATGTTGCGTGCAGCTGTCAAAGCGGGCACGCCTCTGGGCATCGAGGCCAAGAAAATCATGGATGCAGGTGGCCTGGTCTCTGATGACTTGATTATCGGTCTGGTCAAAGACCGACTCAAACAAGATGATTGCAATAACGGCTACCTGTTTGATGGGTTTCCACGCACAATACCTCAGGCAGACGCGCTCAAACAAGCAAGCGTTGCGCTCGACTATGTGGTAGAAATAGCCGTGCCTGAACAAGACATTATCGAGCGCATGAGTGGGCGGCGCGTCCATCCTGCAAGCGGTCGCAGTTATCACATTCGCTTTAACCCACCAAAAGTGGCTGAGCATGATGATCAGACTGGCGAGCCGCTTGTGCAGCGCGATGATGACAAAGAAGAAACCGTCAGACACAGACTGACGGTCTATCAGTCCCAGACACGTCCTCTGGTCGACTACTACTCCTCCTGGGCGAATGCGCAAACAAGCGCGCCCAAGTACCGCAAAGTAGAAGGCGTAGGTTCGGTTGAAGACATCAAGAACAAAATTTTCCAGGCACTGGCTTAATCATGGATATTGCAAATAAAGTTTTCATCGTCACCGGCGGCGCTTCAGGGCTCGGCGCAGGCACAGCAAAAATGCTGACACAGCATGGCGCACGCGTTCTGCTGGCGGACTTACAGGACGAGGCGGGCGAAGCACTCGCAAAAGAACTCGGACAGCGTTACATCCATTGCAACGTGACCCAAGAACAGGACGCCCAGGCTGCTGTGGCAGCGGCCCTCGAAATGGGCAAGCTCTTTGGACTGGTCAATTGCGCGGGTGTTGCACCGGCAGCCAAAACGGTTGGCAAAAACGGCGCTCATGCCCTCGATCTGTTTCAAAAAGTTGTCAGCATCAATCTGATCGGCACATTCAACATGATTCGCGTGGCCTCCGAAGCCATGAGCAAAAATGACACGGAGCCGAGCGGTGAGCGTGGTGTGCTGATCAATACAGCCTCGGTCGCCGCCTACGACGGACAGATCGGCCAGGCGGCGTATGCGGCTTCCAAAGCAGGGGTTGTCGGTATGACATTGCCTGTCGCCCGCGACCTTGCACCATTGGGCATACGCTGTGTGACCATTGCGCCCGGCATTTTTGGTACTCCCATGATTTTTGGTATGCCACAGCCCGTTCAAGACTCGCTCGCTGCAAGCATCCCATTCCCTTCGCGTCTGGGCCGTCCTGAAGACTACGCCAAACTCGTGCATCAGATCATCACCAACGAAATGCTTAACGGTGAAACCATTCGTCTGGATGGCGCGATCCGTATGCCCCCACGATGAGCTTGTTGCGCGCCGCAGCAACAGTCAGCAGTCTGACGTTGCTCTCTCGTATAACGGGTCTGGCGCGCGACATCATCATTGCCCGCGCCTTTGGTGCGGGCGCCCTGACCGATGCCTTCTGGGTTGCCTTCCGAATTCCAAACTTATTACGCAGGCTGTTCGCCGAGGGTGCGTTCGCTCAGGCTTTCGTACCTATTCTCGGAGAAGTGCGCAATAAACACAAATCAGACGCAGTAAAAATCCTACTCGACCGTGTCGCCCTCACCTTGTTTTTCGTATTGTGTCTGGTTGCGTTGGTCGGGATCCTTGGTGCGCCCTGGGTGGTGATGACGATGGCGAGCGGCCTGACCGACCCCAGTCGTGCGGATGATTTTCTGGCTGCCGTCTGGATGACTCGCGTGATGTTTCCATACATCATCTGCATGTCGCTCATTGCCTTTGCTTCGGGTGTACTCAATACCTGGCGACACTTTGCCGTCCCAGCGTTTACGCCCGTCCTACTCAACCTGTGCATGATTGCGGCCAGTCTGCTGCTCACGCCTTTATTAAGTCAGCCTATTTACGCGCTTGCCATCGGCGTGATGTGCGGAGGTATCGCTCAGCTGACCGTGCAGTGGATCGCGCTCTCAAAACTTGGTTTACGCCCCAGGTTCTCATGGCGTATTGGCCAAGCCATCAAAGACCCAATCGTGCGTCGCATTATGAAACAAATGCTACCTGCCACGCTCGGCGTATCGGTGGCTCAGATATCTCTGCTGATTAACACCAACATTGCCACCTGGCTTGCAGCCGGGAGCGTAACCTGGCTGTCATTTGCTGACCGCCTGATGGAGTTTCCCACTGCGCTGCTTGGTGTCGCGCTCGGCACAGTCCTATTGCCCAGCCTTGCCAAAGCAAACAAAGAAGCTTCTGGTGAGCAATACAGCGCAATGCTGGACTGGGGACTACGACTTGTACTGCTGCTGGGACTGCCCGCCGCCGTCTCGATGGTTCTGATTTCTGACGGCATGGTCGCCACGCTTTTTCATTACGGCGCATTTAATGCCGCTGACGTTGCCCAAACGCGCTCGGCGGTCATGGCCTACTCAGTCGGGCTGGTGGGATTGCTAATGGTCAAAATTCTCGCGCCCGGGTTTTACGCCAAGCAAAACATCCGTACCCCAGTCAAAATTGCAATCGTGGTGCTGATCGCAACCCAGCTCCTCAATCTAGTTCTGGTGCCAAGGCTTGCCCATGCAGGTCTGGCCCTCGCCATTGGGCTCGGGGGCTGTCTGAACGCCCTAGCCTTGTTGATTGGCTTGCGCAGACAAGGGATCTACACACCAGGCTCAGGATGGATTAAATTCCTCTCCAAGCAGGTTGTGGCACTGGTTTTCATGTCGGTGCCACTTGCGTTAAGTGCGCACTACCTAGACTGGATTGCCCTTCAGGCGCACCCAGCGCTTCGCGTACTGGCGCTCGGACTGGTTCTGACTGGCGCCATGGTGGTCTATCTCGGAATTCTGATGCTGCTTGGCCTGCGTCCGAATGACTTCAGGCGCGCGCCACGCACAATAACAGTTGGCAAAATAGCAGCTTGATGCTATATTAGCGGGCTGTAGTGTTAACTTTAATGCATTTAACTTTAATAAGATTGATCTCATCACATGGCTAATACCGCCCAAGCTCGCAAACGTGCACGCCAATCCGTGGCAACCAATATGCACAACTCAAGCCTGCGCTCGATGCTGCGCACTGCCATCAAGCGCGTCCGTACAGCGATCGAAGCTGGTGACAAGGCTGTTGCTAACGAAGTTCTCCAGAAAGCGACTAGCGTGATTGATCGCGTAGCTGATAAAAACATCATTCACAAAAACAAAGCTGCTCGCCACAAGAGCCGTTTGTCAGCTGCAATCAAAGCTCTGGCTTAAGTTACAGCCCTCTTTGTTTTAAACATCAACGCCTTATTGTTCTCCGAATAGTCAGGCGTTTGATGCTAAATAAAGAAATGTTTTTGTGCAGTAAAAAATAATTCCGTCATGCAGGCATTGAATGGTGTGGATTTCCACATTGACAAGACGTCTGCCATGACCTAAAAACAGCCCTCTAAGGGCTGTTTTTCATTGCGCATCAAAAATAATAATCTCCAACGATAGACAAACGGTTTAAACAACATGACAAAAAAACGTATTCTGCAGATCGGCTCACTCGCCGGTCACGCACCTGCCAACACTGAACTCGCTGAACGCTATGAAGTCCTTGAGCTCTGGAAGGCTGTCGATCAGGAAGCCTTTTTACGTGAGCATGCGCAAGACATCGAAGTCATCGCGACCTCGGCGAATATTGGCTGCAAAACAAACGTCATCAACGCGCTACCAAATTTACGCGCAATCTGCAGCTGGGGCGTGGGTTATGACACCATTGATATCGATACGGCATTCGCGCGCAAGATCAAAATCAGCAACACGCCTGAGGTCTTAAATGACTGTGTCGCTGACATTGCCTGGGGTCTATTATTGGCTTGCGCACGTAACATCGCCTGGGGCGATCGTTTTGTGCGTGCAAACCACTGGGAAAACAAAATCGGCGCTCTCCCACTGGGCACCCGCGTCAGCGGTAAAAAACTCGGCGTAGTGGGTCTTGGACGTATTGGTGAGGCAATTGCGCGCCGCGGGCTAGGCTTTGATATGCAAGTGGGATATCACAACCGCAATGCCCGCAATGATGTTGATTACCAGTACTTTGACTCGCTCATCAAACTCGCCGAGTGGAGTGACTTCCTTGTTATAGCAACCGTTGGTGGTGCAAGCACCAAGCACCTCATCAACGAGCCGGTGCTGCGCGCATTGGGTCCTAAAGGGATGATTGTCAATATCGCTCGTGGCTCAGTGATTGACGAATCTGCAATGGTTAGACTTCTCGAAGAAGGTGCAATCGGCGGTGCGGGCCTGGACGTATTCGAATTTGAGCCAAAAGTACCCGATGCTCTCAAAACAATGAATCAGGTTGCCTTAATGCCCCACGTTGCAAGCGCCACGCACGAAACACGTCGGGCCATGACGGACTGTCTGATTGAGAATCTTGATTCGTACTTTTCGACGGGTGAAATGGTTACGCCTGTTGCGTAATACCCACAGCGCGGTCAACTTTCTGGCCGCGCACCGAAACTTGTTTTTAGCTTGTTATCAAGCGCGAAATCGTGGACAAATTTCCAGGCTAGCGGCTCAATATCCCTGAGGCGCTCGTCGATTACAACAGCACGAACGTTTTCTATACTGGTTGGAATGGCGTAGGGAGAGTAGCTGATATGGCTTGCACGCAAGCCTGCAGGACGATAAGGCGCAAGTACACCGGCGAGTCGTTCGGCCCAATCGCTGGGCCTGAAAGTACTGCCTGTTTCTGTTACGCCATATAAGACGAAGTAGCGGACTTCTGATGTCATGCACAACCCGTATCGCCAAAATCAGGTGTCGCAAACTTCTGATTCGCGAACCTGTCGCATAGATTGTATATGATTGATCCTTTACACCCTAAATAAGCGATTGGCGCTTACTGGGTTTTACTGTGGAGCCTCGGCGATGACCTCAGCCATTTCTAATACCTACTCAAGACTTCCTGTTGCCTTTACGCATGGCAAAGGCGTATTTTTGTGGGATGCAGAAGGCCGACGCTATCTCGACGGTCTTGCTGGTATTGGCGTGTCCTGCCTGGGCCACGGCCACCCAAAACTGGTCGCTGCGATCAGTGAGCAGGCTGCGCGCGTCATTCACACCTCCAACATCTACGAAGTGCCTCAGCAAGAGGCGCTTGCAGAACGTATCCTGGCCATCTCCGGGATGACCGAAGTGCTATTTGGTAACAGCGGCGCAGAAGCCAACGAAGCAGCGATCAAGCTAGCACGTTATTACGGACATAAAAAAGGTAACGATCTGCCATTCATCATTACGATGGAGTCCTCATGGCACGGTCGCACGCTGGGTACCCTGGCGGCGACCGACAGCGAAAAAGCCCGTAAGGGTTTCGGCCCTCTGCCTGAAGGCTTCATCAAAGTCGCCTACAACAATCTGGATGCCATTAAGTCGGCCGGTGACAAAGAGCCCCGCGTGACAGCTGTTCTGCTCGAAGTTCTGCAAGGCGAAGGCGGTATTCGCCCTTCTGACATTGCCTACCTGCGTGACTTACGCAAACTCTGCGACGAACGCGGCTGGCTCATGATGATTGATGAAGTCCAGTCAGGTATTGGTCGTACCGGCAAATGGCTGGCTCACCAATGGGCAGAGATCTTGCCTGACGTCGTTGTCTTGGCTAAAGGTCTGGGCGGCGGTGTGCCGATCGGTGCGATCGCGGCGCGCGGTCCTGCAGCAAACGTTCTGGGCCCTGGATCACATGGCACGACCTTTGGTGGTGGACCACTTGTTTGTGCTGCCGGCCTGGCTGTGCTCGGTGCGCTCGAAGAAGAAAAGCTTCTAGAAAACGCTGCCACGGTCGGCGCGTACCTTAAAGCAGGCCTCGAACGCGAGCTAATGGGAAAACCTGGCGTGCTCGAAGTCCGCGGTCAAGGCCTGATGCTGGGTATCGAGCTTGAAAAACCATGCGGTGAACTAGTTATGCGTGCGCTCGAAGCCGGTCTGCTCATCAACGTTACGCGCGATCGCGTGGTGCGCTTGTTGCCCCCATTGATTCTGAACAAAGACGAAGCAGACCAGATTATTTCGACACTGGTTCCGCTGATTCTAGCCTTTAACGCGCAATAAAATATCGAGTCCATCATGTCACACGCCGCACAACCAATCGGCCCCCTTAGGCATTTTCTGCAGTTCAGCGACCTCAGCTCGCAAGAGATTCTCTATGTGCTGGATCGCGCGCGTTTGATCAAAGACAAATTCAAGCGTTACGAACCGCATCATCCACTCCATGACCGTACACTGGCCATGGTGTTTGAAAAAGCCAGCACGCGAACACGCGTGTCGTTCGAAGCGGGTATGTATCAGATGGGTGGCTCGGTCATTCATCTGACAACAACAGACTCACAGCTGGGCCGCTCTGAGCCGATCGAAGACACTGCGCGCGTCATCTCGCGCATGGTCGATATCGTCATGATCCGAACGTTCGAACAAACACGTATCGAACGCTTCGCATCGCACTCACGCGTACCAGTCATCAACGGGCTGACCAATGAGTTCCACCCTTGCCAGATTCTGGCTGATATTTTTACGTTTATCGAACACCGTAAAAACATCTCAGGCAAAATCGTGACATGGGTTGGTGACGCCAATAACATGGCATACACCTGGATTCAGGCAGCAGAGTTGCTTGGTTTTACATTGCATGTTTCTGCACCGGCCGGTTATCGACTGGATCCCGCGCGTATTGCGAACGTCAAACCAGGTGTACTCAAAGAGTTTGATCACCCGCGCGACGCGTGCAAAGGCGCGCATCTGGTTACAACGGACGTATGGACCAGCATGGGCTACGAGGCAGAAAACGAAGTGCGCCGACAAGCCTTTGCCGCATGGTCGGTCGATGCTGACATGATGGCGCAGGCGGCCTCAGATGCTTTATTCATGCACTGCCTGCCTGCACATCGTGGCGAAGAGGTTACTGGTGAAGTCATCGATGGACCACAAAGTGTTGTCTGGGATGAGGCGGAAAACCGCCTGCACGTCCAGAAGGCGTTGATGGAATTCCTGTTACTTGGCCGACTGAACTAAAAGCATCAATCTGCCCAAGCAGTTAAAATCAATCATTGTTATTTAATTCTTTTAGAGCTTCTTATGAGCGATATCAAAAAAGTCGTACTGGCCTATTCAGGCGGTCTGGACACCTCCGTTATTCTTAAATGGCTTCAGGACACCTACGCCTGCGAAGTCGTGACCTTCACCGCCGACATCGGTCAGGGCGAAGAACTCGAACCTGCACGCGCTAAAGCCATCAAATTCGGAATCAAGCCAGAGCAGATTTTCATTGACGATCTTCGCGAAGAATTCGTTCGCGATTTCGTATTCCCAATGTTCCGGTGCAATACAGTCTACGAAGGCGAGTATCTGCTGGGCACTTCTATTGCGCGTCCGCTCATCGCTAAGCGCCAGATCGAGATCGCACGCCAAGTTGGCGCCGACGCCGTCTCTCATGGCGCGACTGGTAAAGGTAACGACCAGGTGCGTTTTGAGCTCGGCTACTACGCACTAGAGCCCGGTATCAAAGTTATCGCTCCCTGGCGCGAATGGGATCTGAATTCACGTCAAAAGCTCCTCGCTTATGCTGAGGCTGCAGGCATCTCAATTGATATGAAACACAAACAAGGTGGCGCGCCCTACTCCATGGACGCTAACCTGCTGCATATCAGTTTTGAAGGTCGTCATCTCGAGGATCCTAAAGCAGAAGCCGAAGAATCCATGTGGCGCTGGACAGTCTCTCCCGAGGCTGCGCCTGACCAGGCAGAGTATTTGGATATCGAATTTGAACACGGTGACGTTGTTGCGCTCAATGGCGTGTGCCTGTCACCTGCTCAGGTGCTGACCAAACTCAACGAAATCGGTGGCAAACACGGCATCGGCCGTCTTGATCTGGTAGAAAACCGCTACGTAGGTATGAAATCGCGCGGCTGCTACGAAACACCTGGCGGCACAATCTTGCTCAAAGCACACCGTGCGATTGAATCGATTACCCTGGATCGCGAAGTCGCACACCTGAAAGATGATTTGATGCCACGTTACGCATCGCTGATATATAACGGTTATTGGTGGTCACCAGAGCGTCGCGCCATTCAGGCCCTGATTGACAGCACGCAGGCCGAAGTCAACGGCTGGGTTCGTCTCAAGCTCTACAAGGGTGGCGTATATACAGTCGCGCGCGATTCCAAAGACACCCTGTTTGATCAAACTATTGCAACGTTTGATGATGATGGTGGCGCTTACAACCAGGCAGATGCCGCGGGCTTTATCAAACTCAATGCCTTACGTATGCGCATCGAGTCACGTGCTGGTCGCAAGTAAAGCAATAGCCGTAAAGCGCAACTAACGCAACTGGGCAAACCGATCCAACCGCGTTAGTTGCGCGCCCTTACGTGGCCCGGGAAATACAACGGTCATTCGCGTCCCATCAAAACTAGGGCGACTCAATAAATTCCAATAAGCCCCATGAGCGCGGGCGATTTCACGAACGATTGCGAGCCCGAGTCCGGAACCGCCCTCAATGGCTTGTGCAGACCGATAAAAGGCCTCAAAGACCTTACCCTGCTCTTCGGGAGGAATGCCGCAGCCGTTGTCCTCGACGGCCAGCGTGGGCGGCGTAGAAGTCACGTGCAAGCGAATTTGCGTTGCATGCTCAGCGTAACGCAGGGCATTATCAATTAGATTACCCAATAACTCATCGAGCAGTACCGGATCTGCGTCAATCCAGACGGCTTCGTCTGGCGCATCCAGTTGTAAATCAACGTGTGCAATACGCGCGCGTGCCAGCCACTCTGCTCCACTGGTACGAACCCATTCGCACAGGTCAATGCGCGCAAAACTATCTTGAGGTCTCGCATCGGGATCTACGCGCGCAAGTAACAATAATTGCTGCCCCATGCGAATCATCCGATCCGTTACGTTTTTAATTCTTTGCGCCCGTGCGCGAATGTCCTCTGGCAACTCCTTTGCCAGCATCAGCTCGGACTCAAGCTTGAGTCCCGCAAGCGGTGTGCGCAACTGGTGCGCCGCATGGCCGACAAAACGACGCTGCGCGGCGAAGGTCTCATTCATACGCGCGAGTAGGTCATTGGTGTGGCGTACAAGCAAATTAAGTTCACGAGGTAAGGCCTCGACCACAACAGGGGCCAAATCGTCACCAGAGCGCTGTGCGATCTCCTCGGAAAGCTGATTGACGGCTCGCATACCAGAGCGAACGCCTTGTACAACAACCCAGGCGAACAAAATGATGAGGACAAATTGTCCTGCCAGCATGATCCAGAAAATGTCTTCTAGCTGCCAGTCTGACATTTCAATTTTGTGTGTGATGATCCACGTCGCCACAAGATCGAGCGTAGCAAGCAAGAGGATCGGTGGCAGCAAGCGTAGAACAAGGTGCCTGGCAAGCGAACCGGCAGGCAAAAGTGAAACTGATGCGTCTGCGTGCTTTAAAGGGGGGGTCATCAAAGACTATCTTTTTCAGGCGGGCGTTTCAAGCTCAAGCAAATAGCCAAACCCGCGCACAGTCTGGATCGAGGTGCCCTGTCCCTCCAGGCGCTTGCGCAAGCGGTAAATATAAACCTCAACGGCATTTTCACTAAAGTCCGCATCCAGAGCGGAAAGCCCCTGAACAATTTGCTGCTTGGTGACAACCTTTCCGGCGCGGTACATGAGCATTTCGAGCACGGAGAGTTCTCTGACCGAAAGTGCCAAACGCTGGCCGCGCGCTCTTAATTCACGATGCGCGGTATCGAAAGACAGGCAGCCGAATTCAATAATCGCGCTGCTAATACCAATGTGCCTGCGCGCGAGTGCCCGCACACGGGCTGCAAATTCAATTAATTCAAAGGGTTTTGTGAGGTAATCATCTGCTCCGGCGTCCAGGCCGGCGACGCGATCTTGTAATCCATCTCGAGCGGTCAGCACTAACACGGGTAAGGTCTGGCCTTGTGCACGCAAAGTCTTTAAGACCTCGAGCCCATCCATCACAGGCAAATTAAGATCAAGAACAACCAGGTCATAAGAATGATTGGATAACGCAGACAGGCCACGCTGACCGTCGGCAAGCCAATCGGTTACATGGCCCTGATCAGTCAGGAACTCCTGGAGAGCCCGACCGAGTGTGGCATCGTCTTCTATTACTAATACTCGCATGATGGCTATCTTAACCCCTCAGTTCGTATCGCGCACAGAGGGTATCGCTGCGTCATCAGCTAGAGCGCTGTCAGAGGGAGCATCAATCTCAAAAAACACCATGATGGGTTCTGACAAATCTTCGTGCGGTGAGCCGAACTGCGCATCCATGAGCCACCAGAGGATCAAGAAATGCATGCACAACACGGGCCCCAAAGCAGCCCAGGGAAGCTTTTTAAAGACAGACTTGAGTTTTGAGGAGGCGGGTGTCAAGAGAATATGGTGGGTGGTACAGGGCTCGAACCTGTGACATCTTCGGTGTAAGCGAAGTGCTCTACCAACTGAGCTAACCACCCTAGAACTACATCTGCATAAATAACAATGCGGTTCGCATTATAGCGAACCGCATGATTTTAGCAAACTGAGTTTGCGCAACGAATTAATTCAGTGCGTCTTTCAGTGCTTTGCCTGGACGGAACTTAGGCACTTTAGCTTTTTTGATTTTGATGGCTTCGTTGGTACGTGGATTACGGCCCATACGTGCTGCACGCGTTGTCACAGCAAACGTACCGAAACCGACCAGAGTGACAGTGCCACCCTTTTTCAGAGTTGCTTTCACAGCACCGATCATCGCGTCAAGCGAGCGGCCAGCAGCAGCTTTAGATATATCTGCCTTGGTGGCAATGTGGTCGATCAGTTCGGTTTTGTTCATATCAGGTCTACCCCTATTGATATTAAAAAAATCACAGATGATTCAGGCATCGGTGACAGTAAGCTCGACGAGAATTCAATTGCATCCCGCAGACCTCAATTAAGCCTCGACTGAGGGCGGCTGTCAAGAAAAAAACCTCGTACAAGCCGCATATTAATTGACTGTGGGATTTTTGTCTCTATTTTTTTTAGGATTTTTATTTTATTGCGCAAGCGTCC
>CAIPID010000255.1 GCA_903865015.1 uncultured beta proteobacterium
AGCGACCACCAATATGTTTGACATGCTGATGGGTAAAAGCGAATCCGCTCAACGTCGCACCTGGCTCGAAGAAAAAGGCAACCTCGCTGAGGTGGACATTTAATTGCTGAGTATTTAAAGCGTTTGCAAAATAACTCGCATCCGATGCCCTGATTTTCCTGAAAAAATTGATTTACAAAGTGAAAGCATATGTCTGATAGTTCTCAACCCGGCTTGTTCGACTCTGGTGATGGCGATGCGTCACTCACACTAGGTCTTTACGCAGAGCAAGCCTACCTGGATTACGCCGTCTCCGTTGTGCGTGGTCGTGCTTTACCCGATGTCGGTGATGGCCAAAAACCGGTCCAGCGCAGGATTCTGTATGCCATGCAAGCCATGGGTCTGCAGTCAGGCGCCAAACCCGTTAAGTCTGCACGCGTAGTTGGTGATGTTCTGGGTAAATACCATCCGCACGGCGACCAGGCAGCCTACGATGCCTTGGTGCGCATGGCGCAAAAATTTACCCTGCGCTATCCCTTGATCGACGGTCAGGGCAATTTTGGTTCTCGCGATGGTGATAATGCCGCTGCAATGCGCTATACCGAAGCGCGTCTGACACCTTTTGCTCGTTTGTTACTCGACGAGCTAGACGAAGGCACCGTTGACTTTATTCCAAACTACGACGGCAGCCATCAAGAACCACAGATGCTACCCGCACGTTTGCCAGTCATGCTGCTCAATGGTGCCTCTGGCATTGCGGTCGGGATGGCCACGGAGATCCCTTCGCACAACTTGCGTGAAGTCGCGCAAGCTGTTGTGGCATTAATTAAACAGCCAAACCTCACTGATGAGGCGCTGTTCGAAATGGTACCTGGGCCGGACTTTGCTGGCGGCGGACAAATCATCACCGCGCAGTCTGATATCGCGCAGATCTATCAGACAGGACGCGGCTCGATCAAGGCCCGCGCCCGTTGGCAGTTTGAAGAAATGGCGCGTGGTCAGTGGCAGCTCGTCGTGCACGAGTTACCCCCTGGCGCCTCATGCCAGAAAGTACTCGAAGAAATCGAAGATCTGACCAATCCTAAAGTCAAAACAGGTAAAAAAACACTCACGCCCGAGCAGCAACAGACCAAAGCGCAAATGCTTGCTTTGCTGGATGCTGTGCGCGATGAGTCCGGTAAAGACGCCGCGGTACGCCTGGTGTTTGAGCCTAAAACCTCCAAGATCGATCGTGACGAGTTCGTCAACACGCTGCTTGCGCAAACCAGCATGGAAACAAGCGTTGCGATGAATTTGGTTTGCATCGGCACAGATAGCCGTCCGCGCCAGAAAGGTCTACGTGACGTGTTGCTTGAATGGATCGGTTTTAGGACCAATACCGTTTTGCGTCGCACCCGTCATCGCTTTGACAAAATTTCAGACCGTATCCACGTGCTTGAAGGCCGCATGCTGGTCTATCTGAATGTTGATGAGGTCATCCAGACCATTCGCGATTCGGACGAGCCCCGCCCGGCGCTCATGAAGCGTTTTAATCTGAGTGAGCGCCAGGCCGACGACATTCTGGATATGCGTTTGCGTCAATTGGCCAAGCTCGAAGGTTTCAAAATTGAACAAGAGCTCGCAGAGAAAAAGACCGAACAGGAAAAATTACAGGAGCTGATTGATCAGCCCGCGAGCCTCAAACGCCTAGTGGTCCGTGAGATCGAAGCGGACGTCAAACTCTATGGCGACGATCGCCGTACCCTGATCAAAGTGGCCGAACGTGCCGTGATGGAAGTCCGCGTACTGGATGAGCCTGTCACAGTCATCGTGTCGGAAAAAGGCTGGTTACGCTCGCGCCAGGGCCATGGCCATGACGCGGCGCAATTTACCTTTAAAGCCGGCGATGATTGCTATGGCGTCTTTGAGTGCCGCAGTACAGACACCCTGATCGCTTTTGGTGACAATGGCCGCGTCTACTCTGTGGCGGTTTCAAGCTTGCCCTCCGCGCGTGGTGATGGTGCGCCCGTGACCTCGATGATTGATCTCGATCCTGGTTCAAGGATTGAGCATGTCGTGGCTTCTGCACCAGAAACCCGCTGGTTGCTCACGACCCGCCAGGGCTTCGGTTTTGCGACACGCATATCGGATATGACCAGTCGTCAGCGTGCAGGTAAGCAATTTGTCACGCTCGAAGACAAAGACGCATTGCTCAGACCCGTACCGGTTTTCCAGGATTCGATCTATGTCGCCTTGTTCTCCAGCCGTGCGCGTTTGCTAGTGATCGCACTCGAAGAAGTCAAGAGCATGACAGGTGGTGGGCGCGGCACGATTTTGATGGGACTGGACGCGCCAGATACGCTGGCTCAAACCATTCCCTTGTCGGCTAAGGGCATGCGTGTCACAGGCACTTATCGTAATAAACAAGTTGAGGATATCTTGTCAGGTACAGCCATCCATCCTTACCTGTCCAAACGCGCCCGTAAAGGCAAGTTGCTGGATGTTCGCTCCAAAGAACCTGTTTTATCCCCAGTGCTTTGATAAAATTGAGTTTGTTAGCTTGGGTGCGTACTTAAGCGATCTATTTTTTACATACTTTTAGGCTGTCTTTTATGTCTTTTCAGGTCACCGTACTCCCAAGCAAGCACCAGTTCCCTGCGGCCGCAGATCAGTCAGTGCTCGATGCCGCTTTAGCGGCTGGCATTGTCCTGCCCTACAGCTGCAAAAGCGGAGCCTGCTCGACCTGCAAAGCCAAAGTCGTCTCAGGCACGATAGAGGAGGGCGCGACACCGACTCAGATCCTCTCTCCCGAAGAGCGCGAGTCAGGCTTCACCCTTTTGTGCCAGGCCCATGCTAGTTCGGACCTGGTGATTGAGTCTCGCGAAGTAAGACTTGCAAGTGACATTCAGATTCGCAAGCTGCCCTCGCGCGTGACCTCCATGCAGCGTATGGCTCCGGATGTTGAGGTCTTGCAGTTGCAATTACCTGCTGCAGACACGTTCCGCTTTAATGCCGGACAGTACATTGAGGTGCTGCTTAAAGACGGTAAACGTCGCAGCTACTCCATGGCTAATCCCCCACATTCTGCTGCAGCGATTGAATTACATGTCAGACATCTACCCGGGGGCTTGTTTACCGATCACGTATTTGGTGCAGGCGCCACACAAATGAAAGAGCGTGAAATCCTACGTCTCGAAGGCCCCTACGGCTCATTCTTTTTACGTGAAGACAGCACACTGCCAATCATTATGGTTGCCAGTGGTACAGGTTTTGCACCGATCAAGGCGATGGTTGAGCACATGGCGCACCAGGAGATTCGTCGCCCCGTGACACTTTACTGGGGCGGACGCAGACCGGCCGACCTCTATATGAACGAGCTCGCACAAAGCTGGGTTCAAAGTATTCCCGACTTTAAATATATCCCTGTAATTTCGGATGCGCTGCCAGAGGATCATTGGGCGGGCCGCACAGGTTTTGTGCACCGTGCTGTGATGCAAGATTTTCCTGACATGCGTGGCCATCAGGTCTATGCTTGTGGTGCGCCGATTGTTGTGAACTCTGCTCAAAAAGAATTCATGGCGACTTGTCAACTCCCTGACGATGCTTTCTTTGCAGATTCATTTACCTCTGAAGCCGACACAGCGGCCGCGAAAGGCCTATAACTTACTCGCATGACATTGATGCTAGCTTTACTTTTCACCTGAGGCGCAACGGATATGAAAATTATCGTACTAGGTGGTGGCATCATTGGTGTTTCAACTGCCTGGTGGCTGAGTCAGGCAGGCCACGAAGTCATCGTTGTCGATCGCTGTGCAGGCCCCGCCCAAGAAACTAGCTTTGCCAACGGTGGGCAGATTTCAGTATCCTATGCTGAGCCTTGGGCCAACCCGCAGGCACCGCTCAAGCTTTTCAAATGGATGTTCAGAGACGACGCGCCATTATTGTTTCGTCCACAGCTGGATTGGCGGCAATGGGCGTGGGGTGCTTTATTTCTGCGCGAGTGCCTGCCCGGTCGTTTGGCACTCAATATCCGTGCCATGGTCAGCATGGCTCAATACAGCCGCGATACCCTCAAACACATGCGCGAAGATCTCGGCATCCAATATCATCAGCAAACTAACGGTATTCTCAATTTTTATCGCGACCACGCCGAATTCGAAGCCTCGCAGCTCGCAGCCGATGTGATGCGTGATTACGGTGTGGATCGACGCGTGGTCTCGGCCGATGAGGTCGTCGCAATCGAACCCGCCCTCGCGGCGCATCGCCCCGCGATCGTTGGTGGCGATTTCACGGTTGATGATGAGAGTGGTGACGCATATCTATTTACTGTCGAATTAGCTAAGCTCGCCCAGCTTGCTGGTGTGCAATTCCGATTTTCAACAACCGCCACACGTCTCGTTGCAGAAGGCGGACGCGCGCAAAGTGTCGAAGTCATCGACGCGCATGGTCAGTATGAAAACCTCACAGCCGATGCCTTTGTGGTTGCGATGGGCAGTTTTACCCCCCAGTTACTCCATCCTCTCGGCGTGCATTGCCCGATTTACCCGACAAAAGGCTATTCGGCCTCATTTCCAATCCTGAATGCCGATGCCGCCCCTTCAGTCAGTCTGACCGATAGTAGTCATAAAGTTGTCTACACCCGATTAGGTAATACACTAAGGATGGCCGGTACTGCCGAGCTCTCTGGCTACTCCAGGGATCTGAACCCTACTCGTTGCCAGGCTATGCTCACACAGGCGCAAGAGTTGTTTCCAGACGCACTTGATTACGATCATGTGCAATACTGGTCGGGTTTGCGTCCTTCGACCCCTTCGAACATTCCGCTGATTGGTGCCACGCGGGTGACCAATGTTTATGTTAATAGCGGTCATGGAACCCTAGGGTGGACGATGGGTGTGGGATCTGGCAGGGCGCTTGCGGATTTGATGAGTGGATCGCGTCCAGAGCCAGAATTTCCGTTTTTAGGCCAGTCAGTCATTACCTGATCATTTTTTAAAGAGGACTACCAGCTTGTTTTATATCAAACGTATTTCCACATTTTTGGGCGCGGCATTGTTTGCCGCATGTACAGCACAGGCTGCTCCCGTTGAAGTTGAGGTTTGGCTGACATTAAGCCCCTACAACCAGAACGAATTTGAAAAGCTTGCCAAGCAATTCAATAACGAGCAAAGCGACACGAAAGTGATCGTTAAAGGCTTCCCTAATCGTGCAGCGTTGCGCGCGGCAGGACAAAAAGCCATTGCTGAAAATCGCAAACCTAATCTC
>CAIPID010000256.1 GCA_903865015.1 uncultured beta proteobacterium
ATTTGCAAACCATCATCATGGCAAGCAAACCAAATCTCATTCCAAGGCTCATGCACACAAAAAGCATAAAGCGCATAAACACGGCTAATTTTTCCGTATCCAATGCATCGCAATAAGAAAAAGGGACGATAGTCCCTTTTTTTATGCCTGATTGCTGCCTGACTTGAACAGGTCACGCTTACTTTAGCGAGTAAGGAAACAAGCGCCAGGCCATAGTCTGGCCAGGGAGCGATAATCGCAGAATGTATCAACATGTTACTGATGGTTTCCAGGTGTAACGGTCTTAGCCAGTCGTATGTACTGGATTTAGTATGAATTCGCGTCATGGAAGACGTGAAATTTGATGCAGTTCACACTAATACAGAGAAGGAATTCAAATGAAAAAGCTCACCCTGCTTGTTGCCCTTGCGTTTGCATCCGCCGGTGTTATGGCTGAAACCGCGAAACCCATGGACACCCCACCCCCTGCTGCTACAGCTCAAAAGCATGCCCCAAAAGCTAAAGGTATGACAAAAGCCAGGCATGTCAAAGCCAAGCCTGCCGCGCCTGCCGCCACGACTGCGGCCGCACCAGCAGCAAAAAACAAATAAGCACTCACCATTACTTTTTCATCTCACTGTAATAAAGGGTCGAGCAATCGACCCTTTATTACATCACTGACTACGCATTTGAATTCATTAAGCAATCAGTAGTGTCCGGTTAAGCGGACCGTAATTCGTTAAAAAACCAGTACTGGCGCGGCTTTGAGGCCGATTTTATTTGGTGCCGATTTGAATCTTGTTTCTTCATTTGTGGGTAAATTCCCGAGGTTAATACCTTGGAGGCTGCGCCATGAATGTAGGCAAGACGCTGTTTGCGCAAATCATGGAGTTCGTGCCGTGGACCAGCTTTACGCGCATCGTGGATCGGTATGCCGGCAACGCCGGCGTGCGACGCTTGACTTGCGCGGAGCAGTTCCGCGTGATGGCGTTTGCCCAGCTGACGTGGCGCGAATCCTTGCGCGACATCGAAGTGACGCTGGCCGCGAACAGCACCAAGTTGTATGCGATGGGCCTGCGCCACAGCGTGCATCGCGCGACCTTGGCCGACGCCAACGAATCGCGGGATTGGCGCATCTGGTCCGATCTGGCCGCCGTTCTTATTCGTCGTGCGCGCAAGCTTTACAGCGACACCGACCTGGGACTGGATTTGACCAACACGGTCTACGCGCTCGACGCGACGACCATCGACCTTTGTCTGTCGCTGTTCGATTGGGCGCCATTTCGCACGGCCAGGGCGGCGGTGAAGATGCATACCTTGCTGGACCTGCGCGGTGCCATTCCGGCCTTCATCCACATCAGCGACGGCAAGCTGCACGAGGTCAATGTCCTGGACTTCTTGCCCATCGAAGCGGGTGCCTTCTACGTCATGGATCGCGGCTATCTGGACTTCGCCAGGCTGTACAAGATGCATCAGGCCGGCGCGTTCTTTGTCACGCGCGCCAAGCGCAACATGACTGCGCGGCGTGTCTATTCTGCCTCCGTCGATCGCACCACCGGCATGATCTGCGACCAGACCATCACCATGAACGGCTTCTATGTCGCGCAACACTATCCCGAGCATCTGCGGCGCATTCGGTTCAAGGATCCCGAGACAGGCAAGACCTTGATCTTCCTGACCAACAATACCGTCTTGCCTGCCATGACCATCGCCGCGCTCTACAAGCAACGCTGGCAAGTGGAGCTGTTCTTCAAATGGATCAAGCAGCACCTGCGCATCAAGAAATTTCTCGGCACGAGCGAGAACGCGGTGAAGACGCAAATCTGGTGCGCCGTATCCACCTACGTCTTGATTGCCATCGTCAAAAAGGAGCTTCAACTCAATGCCTCTCTCTACACATTGCTACAGATTCTTTCCATCTCGGTATTCGAGAAAACCCAGCTGTCATGCGCCTTGCAGCCCGATCAAGCCTTCTCAAAATCACTGCTCGACGCTAACCAATTGAATTTGTTCGAAATTTAACCGGACACTACTG
>CAIPID010000257.1 GCA_903865015.1 uncultured beta proteobacterium
ATGTAGGTAATGGCCACAAGCGCCAGCATCAGTGGAATCAGCCAGGGCATAATTGCCAACGTGGTTCGCTCGACTGAAAGTTTGGAAATCCTGGCCAGCACGAACAACACCATCCCCAAGGGAGGGTGGAGTAGGCCGATCATCAGATTCAATGTCATGATCAGACCGAAATGAATTGGGTCAATACCAAGTTTGAGCACGATGGGTAACAGGATGGGTACCAGAATCGTGATGGCAGCGATTGTGTCGATAAAGCATCCCACGAACAAAATTAACAAATTCGCCAATAGCAGAAATACCCACTTTTCCGTTGTAATCGAAAGGATCCATGTGGTCATGGCTTGCGCGGCTTGTGTGGTGGTTAAGAGCCAGGCAAATATCGATGCGGCAGTAACGATAAAAAGTACAGAGGCTGTTGTTTCAATCGTGTCAAAGCTTGCCTTGATCAGATTTTTCAACGTCATTGAGCGATAACGAACGAGTCCTAAAAAGAGCGCCCAGATCACTGCTGCGACCGCTGCTTCGGTTGGGGTGAACCAACCCATTGTCATGCCGCCGATCAGAATGACAGGTGTCATAAGCGCCATGACGGCAGAGAAGTTGAATTTCCAGTCAAGTGCGAGCAGAAGAATAAAACCTATGCCTGTCGCTAGATTGGGAGTGACACCTGCTTCGGTCATTAACCACACACCCAACGGGAAGGCCAGCACAATGAGAATTTCAAGTGTCGCGCCACCCAGGCGTTTCCAGTCAAACGCGACATCGCTGCCCCATTTGTTTTTACGTGCGAAATACGCCACCGTCAGCATCATGAGTAATGTCATGAATATGCCGGGCAAAATTCCCGCAATAAACAAAGCGCCAATTGAAACATTTGCCATCATGCCGTAAATTACAAAAGGTAATGACGGTGGAATGATGGGGCCGAGCGTGGCAGAAGCGGCAGTGACGCCGACGGCGAACTCGGTGTCATAACCGTGATCCTGCATGGCTTTGATTTCAATGGAACCTAGTCCGGCGGCATCAGCAATCGCCGTGCCTGACATGCCTGAGAAAATCACTGAGCCGATAATATTGACCTGGCCCAGACCACCACGCATCCAGCCTACAAGAGCGACGGCAAAATCGTAAATTCGACCGGTGATGCCCGCGATGTTCATCAGATTGCCGGCCAGAATGAAAAACGGAACGGCCAAAAGAGGGAATGACTCAATACCAGAAATCATGCGTTGCGCGACAACGATATCGGGTACGGATCCCGAGGCAAAAATATAAAAAAGTGATGATCCTGCCATAGCGACTGCAACCGGCAGTCCAAGGATCATCAGAAGGAGAAATGAAATGGTCAGAATCAGCATGTCGGTATCCGGTGGAATCAGTCGTAGGCTTCGGGACGATCGAGTGCCGAATAGCCTTGTCTTAAGTGCAGAATGCTGACCTGAATGGCCCTGACTGCCATCATGAACATCCCGGCAAACGACAGCCAGTAGATATGGCTTTTATTCCAGTCTATTGTTGTCATCGGCTCGTTATTGACCGCGAGTGCGTAACGCGCAAACAACCAAGCTGCGTAGCTGAAAAAAAAGATATTCAGCATGTCCGTGAGCGTTGCTAAAAATCTTGCTATGGGTGTTGGCAAGTATCGGTAAATAAAATTGACCTGGATATGTCGGCTGCGTCTGACGCAAGCCGCCGCACCAATAAACACTACTGGCATCAGGCAGTAGACTGCGAGCTCTTCTGTCCATGCAACCGAATCATTCAACACGTATCGAGTGAAAAACTGGATGCAGACCAATGCCGTCATAATCCAGAAAAAGACTAAACAAATCCAGTCTTCAATCGAATATCCGGAAAGATCGACCTGTTGATGATCTGCCTCGGCAAAGCTCGCGACGATTTCACTCGCGCTCACAGTGTGAGGTCCGGGATGCGAGGCTGCCGGCGCTTGACCGGCAATTTGCGACTCAGGATAAGACATCGTTATTTAACTGCCTGAATGCGATCCCAGTCAGCTTTCTGGTATCCGTATTGCTCGAAAGGTACTTTCTGCAATACCGTGTCGCGGAATTCATTTTTATCGACCGTGACAACGTTAATGCCTTTCGATTTAAATACATCGACCAGCTCTTTTTCACGAGCAGCAACTTCTTTAGATGCTTTCGCAGCAGCTTCTTGTGTCACTTCGACAAACATCTTTCTGTCGGCTTCACTCATTTTTTTCCAGACACCTCCGGCGATAATAGTGTTCAGGTGGTCAATGATGTGACCCGTCAGCACAATGTTTTTTTGTACTTCATAAAACTTTTTGGCTTCGATCGTGGGAAGTGGGTTTTCCTGGGCTTCTACTGTGCCGTTTTGAAGTGCAAGGTAGACCTCAGCGAAAGCGATGGGCGAAGTATTCGCGCCGCATGCTCGAGGCATGGCCAGATATGCGGGTACGTCTGGTACGCGCATTTTCAGACCTTTCA
>CAIPID010000258.1 GCA_903865015.1 uncultured beta proteobacterium
CAAATATCAGCAGGTAGTCTGAAACCTCTCGCGGTCACCTCCATGAATCGCAGTGTATTGTTGCCTGACGTCCCGACCATGAATGAATCCGGCTACCCTGGATTTGATGCTGCGATCTGGTACAGCATTGTCGGTCCTAAAGGTCTGCCACCAGAGGTCATGGCCAAGCTTGTACCTGCATTCAACGAAGCAATGAAGGATCCAAGCATTGTTAAATCCGTCAATGCTGACGGATATGATGTGATTGATATGACGCCCGCACAGATGGACGAGCTCGTGAAGAAGGATCTCAAACGCTGGGGTGAAATCATTCAGAAAGCTGGTGTGAAAGACGAATAGTTTATTTTCAGCTGGAATACACGTTGATATTTCAGCTGCATTTAACTAATAATTCGACCATCGACCAGATTGATAGTCCGGTCGCAGGTGGCTGAGAGTCTTGGATCGTGCGTCACAATCAGGACGGCACATCCAAATTGCTCGTTGAACTTTCTGAAAAGCTCAAAAATATCCGCGGCGGTTTTAGTATCCAGATTGCCTGTCGGCTCATCAGCCAGTAAGAGCGCAGGTCTGGTCATCAATGCGCGCGCAATCGCCACGCGTTGCTGCTGACCACCCGATAGAGAGTCAGGCTTTTTATCGAGATGTTTCTCCAGCCCCACTTCGACTAGCAAACCGCGGGCCCGATCCAGCATCTCTTTAGAGGGTTTACCTTTTGTCACCATGACAGGCATCAGTACATTTTCAAGTGCAGTGAATGCTTGTATCAGATGATGGAACTGAAAAACAAAGCCAATCGAACTGCCTCGCAGAGCAGTACGTGCTTCGTCACCCATCTTGCTCGTGGGCTTGCCTTGCAAAAACAACTCGCCTGCGGTGGGTTGATCCAGCAGACCAATAATATTGAGTAAGGTGCTTTTTCCTGATCCGGAAGGACCGATCAGTGCAGAAAAGTCATTACGTCCCACAGACATATTGATGCTGTGCAACACCTCAACTTCATTCGGTGCCCCGATGTTATAAGACTTGGATAGATTTTCAAGCCTGAGTACATCGTCAGTGATGGATTTTCCTGCATCAGACATAACGGATCGCCACAACAGGATCAAGTCTGGAGGCACGCCAGGCGGGAGCAAGGGCTGACAATACGCCAGCGATTGTTGCAACAGTCATTGCAGCCGGGATCAATCCTAAAGGCAAAGGAATATAGAACAGCTTGGGTCCAAACGTATTAAACCCCCAGACCAGCACGTAGCCTAACAACGCACCGACTAATGATCCAATCAGGCCCAGAATGGCCCCCTGAATTAAAAACACCTGCAGCATCTGCGCGCGACGGGTACCCATCGCACGTAAAATCCCGATTTCTCGGGTGCGCTGCGTCACACTGATGGCCAGCACACTCGCGATACCAAGTGCTACCGACAAACCAACAAAAAAAGTGATGATGGTGGTTGAAACACTTTGTGAACTCAAAGCGTTCATCAACTGCGCATTTGTCTCCATCCAGCTTTCAGCCTTAAGGCCGGTCAGTTTTCCGATCCGCGCACTGATGGCATTCGCTTTAAAAATCTCATTGACTGTGACATCGATCTGATTGACTCCACCATACAAGCCTAATAATGACTGGGCTTGCTTAAGATCGAGATAAACAAATCGAGAGTCAATATCACGCACCCCGAGCTCAAAAATACCCGCAATCGTGACCACTGCCGAGCGCCCCAGACCGGCTTCTATCCGCAGTTTATTTCCGGCCCGTAAGCCAAGATCATCGGCAAGCAGTTTTCCGATAACGACATCGCCTGCTCCAACGCGAAAACTACCGGAAATAATATCTTTACTAATCGGGATGATTTTTTCGTACCGTACGGGATCTATGCCAATGATAGAAATTGACTTGTAGACATCCCCTCGCCTTGCAAACGCAGGTCCAGAGACAACAGGCGATACAGCCTTGATTTCCGGTAGCACATCCAGCGTATCGCGGACCTCAAGCCAATTAATAATCGTACGCAAGCGTTGCGCGCGTTTGTCCTCAAGGGTCAATCCCACGACTCCCTCTGGCAAAGGGAGAACTTTATTTTTTTCGTCTGGTGGTTGGACTTTAATGTGTGATTGCGTGCCAAGTGTGCGCTCAACAATATTACTTTGCAAACCCATAATGAGTGCGGTGATAAACACAATCACAGAGACTCCGACCGAAATACCCACCAGAATGAGAGCAGTCTGCGTGCGGCCTTGCCGCATGAACTTGAAAGCGATACTTGATTCGATCCACATGGGTTAATTGAATTTCACGGGGGTTTCTTTGCGCGTAGTCGAGGAGACCTGACTCAGTGGCAAGAGCTGTGGTGACACACGCACCCGTTCGCCATCTTGCGCTTTGGCGCCTTGCAAGACCCAGTCGCCGGCAACGAGTCCACTCGCTGCCTGAGAATTAGCTAGACCGCGTAATCCAAGTGTAATCGTGACGCGATGCGCACGCCCATCTCTAACGACCATGACATCAGCCTGCGTACCGCGGATATCCAACAATGCATCATTCGGGACAGCAAGCGCCTGTTTGACCTGACCGGTGAGGATGTTGACTGATACCGTCATATCCTGGCGCAAATACTCTGGCACAGGATCTACTTTTAAGCGAATATCTACAGTTCCGCGCTGAGGATCGATCGTAGGAGCAATAAAATTTACACGCGCATCAAAATACTGATTCGGGTATGCGTCGGCAATACATGTGGCGCTCTGACCTAATGCCAGCGTACCAAGATTACGCTCATCCAGAGGAATCAGAATCTCCGTATCGCCAGCCCTGGCGATCTCCAGAAGGACCTTGCCGACTGGCTGCACCAGATCTCCAGGCTCTACATTGCGCGTCAGGATGGTGCCTGAGACCTCAGAGCGAATGACTGTCTTAAGCAGCATAGCCTGTGCCGCAGCCAGACGCTCTTTTAAGATTCTTTCTTCGGACTCATCTGGTGCGAGCGACTGGACGAGCAGACGCGCCTGTTCAACCGCCGCACGCGCAGTTGCAAGATTGTTTTTAGATTGTTCGACAGCTTCTTGTGCGATGGACTGCTTTTCGAGGAGCTCCGTACGTCGTTTTGTTTCGCGCGTGGCTTGGGCGAATTGAGACTCCGCCTGAGCGAGTGCCGCGATAGCCTGTGGACGTCTGGCCAGGCGCAATTGATCGAGAGCCGCCTGAGCTTCTTTTTCTTTTGCGATTAAATCGTCAGCACGCAAGACAATCAGTACATCGCCCGGCTTGACATGGTCACCTTCCTTGACACGGCGTTCGACGACGATACCGGTAATTTCGCTACCTACTTGCGCGCGGGAGGTAGAAATCACTCGGCCAGTTGCAACAACGTTTTGTATTAAATCAGTGGGTTGCAACTGATAAGCTGAGATTAGCGGACCCTGCCACCAGCGGTAAAGACCGATTGCCGCGAGTAACAGGATAACTACGCTGAATATAAAAGGGCTACGTTTAATCGTCATACCCTATTAGACACTTTAATTATCAAACAGGTGACAAAATGTGAATCACGCGGCTAGCGATGAATTCTTTTGTTTTTGCCCCGTAAGCTGCCATGTGAGGTGCTGCGGCATGCGCTTTTAATGCGTCCATGCTTGCCCATTTCTCAATGACCAGAAATGTATCGGGTCCCCAGGGGGTTTGAATAGCAGGCGCTTGTGTGGCGTCAATCGCAGCACCGTATTCGATACAACCGTTTTCAGCTTTTACCGCTGGCACGTTAGCGTGAAAGTGGGCCAGAATATTATCTCGCATACCAGGCTTTGCAGTAATAACAGCTAAAACATGAATCATTTTTAAGTCTC
>CAIPID010000259.1 GCA_903865015.1 uncultured beta proteobacterium
ATACGTTTGACCATATGGTCTTCGGCGGGCGAAGGAAATCCCGCTCTGACGCTCGCATCGATGACGCCAACTGGCCAGGTCAGGATGGGCAGGGGGGTGGGGTGAGAGTAGGGGGAGGTGCGAGGAGGCATTGGATCTTTTTGATATTCTAAAATACTGTTTAAATATACAGTATTTTAGAATTCAGATCCGGATTAATACGCTAAGTAATACTCAATGCGTAAATTCAAACCCTTGATAATCTTTCGCCACCATGTCGTCACAAATCGCGCGATAGCGTGCCAGACCACCTGCGTAGGGCATGAACACCTGTGGTTTACCAGGCACGTTTGCACCCAGATACCAGGAGTGTTTGGCTTTCGGTAACAACGTGGCATTGGCCGCGTCATCAACTTGCTGCTGCCAGTAGTCACTCGCTTGCTCGGTCGTTTCTATACGCTCCAGACCTTTTTTCTGCATATGGCGGATGCAGTCTGTGATCCAGTTTACGTGCTGTTCGATCGCCGGTGGCATGTTGCAGAGCACCGATGGGCTGCCTGGTCCTGTGATAGTAAACATATTCGGAAATCCTGGGACTTGCAAGCCCAGATAGGTGCGGGGGCCGGCGTACCAGTAATCTTTAAGAGTACGTTGATTTCGGCCAGTGATGTCCATTTTGACGAGTGAGCCGGTCATCGCATCAAAGCCGGTTGCGAACACAATGATGTCGAATTCGTACTCACGATCGCTGGTTTTGATACCTTTGGCAGTAATACGCTCGATTGGTGTTTCGCGAATGCTGATCAGTTCAACGTTGTCGCGGTTATAGGTTTCAAAATAATCGGCATCAATAGGAGGGCGTTTAGCGGCGAAGGGGTGATCGATATCCGAGAGCAGTTCGGCCGTTTTAGGGTTCTGCACGATTTCGCGAATTTTGTTGCGAATGAAATCGGCGGCTTTATCGTTGGCATCCTGACTGGTCAGGATGTCTTTAAAGGCAGCGCGAAACTGAAAACCACCCATTGCCCATTGTTCTTCGAAGATCGCTTCGCGCTCTTCGTCGGACACGTCAAATACGGATCGGTCAACGATCGCAAAAGGATGACCATTGGTACCCGTCGTCATCGTTTTATAGATCTCGTCCGCGTGCTCTTTAGCGTATTTTTTGAATTCGTCGGATAGCGGATGATGGCGCGCAGGCAAGCTGTAGTTCGCAGTGCGCTGGAAAACCGTGACATGTGCGGCTTGTTTGGCGATTTCTGGGATAGCCTGAATGCCGGTTGAACCAGTACCAATCACGGCGACGCGCTTGCCTGTAAAGTCCACGCCCTCGTGTGGCCACTGACCGGTGTGATAAGACTTGCCTTTGAAATCGTTGATACCCTCGATCTTTGGCAGGTTTGCCGAGGAGAGGCAACCCACGCCAGTAATCAGGTATTTGGCGCTGTATTGGTCACCCGTGTCGGTAGTGACTAGCCAGCGATTGCTCGACTCATCGTAGGTTGCGGTTTGCATCCGTGTCTTGAGCGCAATATCGGGGCGCAGCTTGAATTTATCCGCGACATAGTTGAGATAACGCAAAATTTCCGGCTGCTGGGGATAGCGCTCCGACCATTCCCATTCGTGAACCAGCTCTTTTGAAAAATAAAACATGTAGGAGTGACTTTCGGAGTCGCAACGCGCGCCAGGGTAGCGATTCCAGTACCAGGTGCCCCCCACGCCGTCACCCGCTTCGAGGACTTTGGCAGAAAGTCCGAGCTTGTCGCGCAGGCTTAAAAGTTGATACATGCCTGAAAACCCAGCACCCACAATGATTGCGTCGATTTGCTGCACAGCTGACATAGTCGTCTCATTAAGTTGAAGTTTTATTTATTCAAAAATAATACATCAAGCTTTCGCATTGCACCAATACTCGACTTCCCGAGCTGCACTTTATATTTGTCAGAGGAGCTTCGAATGTCCGTGAATATGAAAAAAAATATATATTTTTGAGCACCTGTGGTTAGAATGGTTTCAAGAAAAAAGAATCATTTGCAACAAGATTCAATATAAAAGTTATCCGTGGAGACAACATGTTTAGTCGTAATGTCATGAATGTATTGCACATCATTGCCCTGTGTCTGCTCAGCTTGTCTGCGAGCACGGCCTCGGCGCAACAGGAATGGCCTAACAAGGCCGTTCACCTCGTGGTGGGGTTTGCACCAGGTGGGGGCACCGATATCGTGGCGCGTGCGCTTGCAGCCCGTATGACAGAAAACCTCGGGCAGTCAGTGATCGTTGAGAATAAAGCGGGGGCTGCGGGCACTATTGCTGCGGATATGATCTCCAAAGCGGCACCGGATGGCTATAACTTGTTGATGGGACATTCCAATTCGAACGCCATCTCGCCATTCGTATTGAAAAATGTTCCCTACAATCCGGCCACTGATTTCACCCCCATCACTTATCTGGGCTATGTGCCTAACGTATTGGTCGTGAATGCGTCTTTGCCTGTGAACTCTGTCGCGGAGTTGATCGCGCTGGCTAAATCTAAACCGGGTGAGCTCACCTATGGATCATCAGGCATTGGTAGCACACAGCATCTGGCGGGCGCTTTATTCGCACAAAAAGCCGGTGTGACGCTCAATCATGTACCTTATAAAGGCAGTGGACAGGCGATTGTTGATTTGCTCGCAGGACAGATCACGATGAATTTTGATACCTTGCCGCCCGTGCTTGAGCAGATCAAGTCAGGCAAACTCCATGCACTGGCGATCTCGACACCCAAGCGTTTGCCTCAGTTACCGAATATCCCGACCTTTACTGAAGTCGGTATCACGGGTTTTGATGTGACGAACTGGTATGCCGTGATGGGCCCTAAAGGAATGTCGCCGCAACTGGTCGCCAGGATAGACAAAGCGGTCAAAACCGCGATGACGGATCCGAATACTAAAAAGACGCTGGATTCGCAGGGGCTGCAAACGGAGGGAGCAGATACTCCCGCTGCGTTTGCTGAATTTATTACGACTGAGATTGCCAAGTATCGCCAGTTGGTGAAGACTTTGAATATCAAGTCTGACTGATTTTATTTCAGCTCAAAACCCAGTTTTTTCAGCGCCGCGACCATGCCATCGCGACCGGCCATCGCCTCGGGACCGCGGACACGGTTGAGCGAATGCAGATCCCAGGCACCCAGAGGCTTCATTTTCTGGGCTTCGTAGAACGCATCCATGGTGTCGTTGTAGCCAGGTACGACCTGATCATGCACCCCGACGTTGTATTGCTCTTTATGCAGGACCGAGGCTTGGGGCAGGCGGGGCTTGATGGCGCTCAGCTGGGCAGGATCCGGATGTCCGACACACATGCCAAACGTCGCAAAGGCGCGCGGTGGCAGGCCGAGTTCAAGGGCTACGCCTTCGAGATTATTGCGAATCGCCCCGATATAGACTGTGCCCAGTCCCAGTGACTCGGCAGCGATGGCTGCATTTTGAGCGGCCAGTGCGGAGTCGATGGTTGCGACCAGCATCATTTCGAGATAATCCAGGCTGCCATAGGGTTTTTCGCGCTTATCGCCCATCGATTGCATGCGTGCGAGGTCGGCAATCCAGACCAGAAAGAGTGGGGCGCTATTGATAAAGGCTTGTTTGCCAGCCAGATCTGAGAGTCTTTGTTTGCGGGCTGTGTCCTCGACTGCGACCACGCTCCAGGTTTGTAGATTGGACGAGGTTGAGGCCGATTGGGCGGCAGCGATCAGCAACTCAAGCGTATTGGGGGCGAGTGGCTGATCCGTAAAGCCTCTGACTGAGCGGTGTTGCATCAGCGTGTCGATGGTTTCGTTCATCGATTCAAGTGTCTGCGGACCCTTGCCGTAACGTGCATCGAGCAATTCTTTTAATTTTTGAGAAGCAGGGGCATTCATTTATTTGGATTCCTAAAAACAGTCTGTGCGATGAGGTTAGTGCATGAAAGAGCGCATTTTACGGCTACTGCCGGGGAATGCGGAAATCCAGTTATTTATTGTGCAAAGCAGCAATTGATTGCATACTGAACGTATACCCACTTGAATCATTTTCTTTGTCGGCATTCATGACCCTGCGAGCCCGTATATGTCTATAGAGCGGTTTTTCCCCAGTTCAGAATTTTTTCAAATTTCAGACGCAGAGCCGATTCGTTCGGTCATCACAAGTTCGCCTCAGGCGGCAGTGATTGCCTGGCATGTTGAGCCTGGGCAGCGACTCGCATCGCATGTGCATCCCACCGGCCAGGATACCTGGATGATTCAGTCTGGTGAATGTGAATACATCTACGATCAGGCGGGTCAAACCCGTCACATCAAAGCAGGTGATGTCGTCGTGGCGCATCAGGGCGAGGTGCACGGCGCCATTAATCATGGACCGGAGCCGTTGCGGTTTATTTCTGTTGTCTGCCCGGCGGAATCCGGCTTTCAGTTGGTGGGCTGAGAGAGTGGTTTTTGTAGCCAGGAGAGTATCGCACTGATCAGCAGAATCACAGCGGAGAGCGCAAACCCTCTGGACAGACCGCCTGAACCATCCGACACCCAGCCAATCAGCGTCGGCCCCACCACCTGACCAACGGCAAACAGACTTGTAAATACAGCAATGCCCGCTACCCACTGCGATTGAGGCAGATTGTGCCTCACGAATACCGTTGTTGTAGCAACCGCAGCCAGCACGCCAGACCCAAAAACCATACCCGAGA
Organism: uncultured beta proteobacterium; assembly: GCA_903865015.1. Taxonomy (GTDB): domain Bacteria; phylum Pseudomonadota; class Gammaproteobacteria; order Burkholderiales; family Burkholderiaceae_B; genus Zwartia. Next base: position 4,678 of record CAIPID010000259.1, read on the forward strand.
TATAAATCCAAAAGGTTGTCATCCAGCCGGGCTCGTTTGATGTGTTTTGGGTAAACATCGCAATCAAGGCGGGGATGAGGCATGCACAACTCATCAGCAGGGTGATGATGGCTAGGGTCTCGCCACCTTTGAATCGATCCAGCGCGCGTGCCCAAATCCGTGAGGATGCAAGAACGCCCACGCCGAGTAAAGCGTAAAAAATATTCAGTTTTGTACCTGACAGCCCAAGTTGCATCAGCAGCGCGATCACAAAAGTCATGTAGCCGATGTATCCCATGCCGAACAAAACATAGGCACTGACCATATATCCATAGCGACGAACAGAGGTTTTACCTGAAGTGGTGGTTCTGGGGGGGACAGCAGGAATGTTGTGCGCAGGAAACCACATGAGCGCTAAACACAGGGAACACACGGCTGCAATCGCATACCAGGCGAGTTGCCAGGGATGGGTCCAACCTAAGCTCTGACCGGTTTGCACCATCTCCGGAACTAAAAAACTCGGAATGATGATCCCGAGTCCACCACCGCCGTAATAGATACCCATCAGCCATCCCGCTTGTTTGGGGTGAAGGTTGGTGAGTTGAGCTGCCAGCACACTGCCGCCAGCAAAGACAAACGTGTTGGCTACCCCAATCAGTAAGCGACACATAAAAAAGGCTGTTGGATCTGTAAAAAATCCCGAAAGCGCCATAAACAGATTGCCAATCAAACCTCCGACAACAAATACTTGTGCTGCTGAAAAATGTTTGATCAGCCACGCCATGCTGAGCGCACCGATCAGATAACCGATCGCATTGCCAGTATTCATCAAACCCGCGATGAAATAGCTCCAATGAAGATCCTCGCGCATCATTGGCAGGAACAATGCGTAAGAAAACCGTCCCAGACCAATCGAAAGCACAGGCCCCATGGAAAGTCCAAGAGCCGTCAATAGTGGGTATTCCAAATAAAAAGGCTGTGCAGAGGTATTGCTATGCCTGTTTTGCTTCATTGTCCCTACGTCTGGTTATGTTTGGCATTGTTGTCATCTTTGTTGTCGTAATATTAGATGACATTTAATCAGGAGCTGTCATGTCAATTTCTATGTATAAAGCCTCAATCCCCCAATTTAAAAAAATGTTGAACAATTTGCTCAATATTTTGAATAAGGCTGACGCGCATGCGACGACAAAAAAAATCACGCCTAGTGCTTTGCTTGAAGCGCGACTCTTTCCGGATATGTTTCATCTGATCAAGCAGATCCAGATCGTGACGGATCAGGTTCGTCTGGGGTGTGGTCGGATTGCTGGGATTGAGTTATTGAGAATGGAAGACAACGAGACGACTTTCGCTGAGCTTGCCACGCGCATCGAAAAAACGATTCAATATCTGGATCAGATTAAGCCCGAGCAGATGGACGGCCAGGAAGCGAAAGAAATCAAGTTCAATATTGGTGAGTGGAAATTTGAATTTACAGCCGAGCAGTACCTGATCACCTGGATCATCCCGAATTTTTATTTCCACGTGACGACTGCCTATAACTTGTTGCGTCATGGCGGCATTGAAATCGGCAAGAGCGATTTTCTGGGTAACCGGGATTAAAGCAATGCATACCGAGAATTTTTCTGACTGGCTGCATGACCACGTTTTCGATTCAAGCAGTCATGCCGCAGAGAAAAGCACACGCATCGTGATGTGGATCACCTTTGCCATGATGCTGGTCGAAATCTCCACCGGCTGGTGGTACAACTCCATGGCCTTGCTGGCCGATGGCTGGCATATGAGTTCGCACGCGGTTGCGATCGGGCTCAGTGCCTTTGCCTATTCCGCAGCCCGTCGTTATGCGCGTGATCCGAGATTCGCTTTCGGGACCTGGAAGATTGAAATTCTCGGTGGCTTTGCGAGTGCGGTGTTCTTGCTCGGTGTCGCGGCACTCATGATTTTCAGTTCGGTTGAGCGAATTTTTGATCCTCAACCAATTCACTATAAAGAGGCCGTGATCGTTGCGGTCATCGGCTTAGTGGTGAATATCGTTTGTGCAATGATTTTGGGACGTGTGCATCACGATCACGGACATGGCCATGACCATCACGGACATAGTCATCACGGACATAAGCATGAGGCTGCGCATCACCACGATTTGAACCTCAAGTCTGCCTATATTCACGTGATCGCGGATGCCGCGACCTCAGTACTTGCAATCGTTGCGCTGATTGGTGGTTGGATTTGGGGCTGGTCTTTACTGGATCCGCTGATGGGAATTCTGGGGGGCGTATTAGTTGCCGTCTGGGCCAAGGGACTGATTGCCGAAACCGGCAAGATACTGCTGGATCGGGAGATGGATCATCCCGTGGTTGAGGAGGTCCGCGAGGTTGTTGAGTCTACCTCTGCAGTAGGGGAAACCAAGGTTACAGACTTACACGTCTGGCGTGTGGGTAAAAAAGTATATTCCTGTGCGCTCACTGTTGTCACGCACGATCCTGATTTGACCCCTACTATGATTCGTCAGGCCATGGCCGTGCACGAAGAAATCGTGCACGCTACGATTGAAATCCATCTATGCCCTGATCCGCACTAAACCTGCTTAGATGAGACTTATCCAATAACGTGCGCGAGTGCCTGGCCGCTGAGCCAGGCACCTTCAACGCGACCACCATTTAGCCAGTCACCACAGATGCCGATCCCTGTATCCGCATCCCAAACTGATCCGATCGCTATGGAGGCGTCTGAGCTTGCGTAGCGCCAGCGATGAGCGGACCACGTAGAGGGTTGTGGACCACCGAGTGCCTGAAATGCCTCAACTAATAGCGGAGCAATTTCTTCGGGCTTATGTTCAAGGTGAACTTGCGTCCAGGCTGGCGAGGCATGCATGACCCAAGACTCCTGCCCTTTTCGGGAGGGTTTGCTGCTATTGCGCGCGACCCAGCTCAGTGGGCCGGTATTGATGAACGCGCCATTGAAAGGCATCTCGATCTGGGCATCGAATTGCATCATGACTGTCCAGCAGGGTTGCATGACAATGCTGTCCGTGACGGCTGATATTTTTTTGGAGTGGGTCTCGAGGATGGCTGCAACCTGAATCGGAGGGATTGCGAAAACTATTTTTGAATAATGGCTTGGCAATAAACCATGCTCAGTGCTTGTCAGTCGCCAGCCTTCGTCAGTATGTGACATGGACTGAATCGTGGTCGAGGTCTGCACTGAAAGGGATTGCGCCATCGCGCGTGCTGGTGCAGACATGCCTGGTATGCCGACAAAGCGTTTCAGTATGCCCTGAGGAATGCTCCACTGCCCGTCCTGGTAGACGCGCAGCACAGGGTCCCAGATGGCAACAACGCCCGCCTCGATCCATTGTTCTGTTTGTAATATAAAGTCTGGATGGCGTGCCGTGAAATATTGTGCGCCGTGGTCACATTGCCAGAGATCATTGCGACGCGTGGACAGGCGACCGCCGATCCCGCGCCCTTTATCAAATAGTTCTACCGAGTGACCCGCATTTTGTAATATCGTGGCGCAACTCAAACCAGCGATACCTGCGCCGATGACGGCAATATGTTGTTTAATCATTTTGATGTTCTACCGGGATAGCGTAATGCGAGTTCAGTTAAATGAAGTGGATCGATCCAGAGTCATTGAGATGGCCTGGGAGGATCGCACACCTTTCGAAGCGATTGCACGTCTGTTTGGCCTGCGCGAACCCGATGTGATTACATTGATGCGCTTGCATTTAAAACCTTCCTCTTTCAGGCTGTGGCGCAAGCGCGTCACCGGTCGGGTCACAAAGCATGCATCGCTGCGCAGTGTAGAGGTG
>CAIPID010000260.1 GCA_903865015.1 uncultured beta proteobacterium
CAAGTCTTGCCCTTGGGCTAACTCCTGCACGTGTTTCTGGTGTTTATGGGTCAGGTCTTGCATCGCGCCTAATGACTGCAACACCGGATTGGGTGCCCCTTGAGCATCAAGGTCCGCCTTGTGCGCCAGCGCGTCTGCAACGAGTTTGTCGTCGCTCAGCTGCTTCTGCTGCTTCAGGTCCGCTTCTTTAATAACGCCTTCAGCCGCACCGCGCATTTTACCTAGGGTAAAATCGTTATCCACCTTCTTCTCCGCGATCCGGTTCTTATCCTGATCAACTTTAAGCTGGGCTTGCTGCAGCTGTAGCACTGGGTCCTGTGCGGCTTGCTGGGCTTGCTGCTGGGCCGCTTCTGTCTGGTGCTGCTGGAGCAACTGCGATGCCGCCTGCGCCATAGTCGCACTGAGCTGCTTCTCAACTTCCGGTGTCATCTTCTCATCCCCTTGAGGTAGAGGCGTACCCAGCTGGGCTTCAATTGCCGACCGGTATGCGAACGCGACATGCTCAGCAATATGCGCCATAAGAGCCGATGTCTTTGCTTGCGCATTCGGATCTTGGCCAAGGATAGCGGAGATGTGTGGATCTTGCTGCATCGCCTGATGGACCTTAAGATGTGACTCGTGGTCTTGGTAGGCGAACGCCTTAACTGGCTTACCGTTAATAACATTTTCATTCTCCGCAATTGGGTCTTTGGGTGTCTGTTCGACGGACGAAGGTATGATTTTATCCAGATTCTGTATGCCTATGCCTTCAAGCAATTGCCGGTCGAGCTCAACTCGATCATAGATCGTAGGATTGGCCTGCGCCATCTGTGACACCATCTGGTATTGGACAACCCTTTGAGACAGAGTCGATGCATTCGGATCAGAAACTGGGATGATATCCGCAATATCATAGTCGTCTTTTTTAACTCGACGTCCTTCTTCAACGTCATAGTCGTACTCATCCGGTAACTGGTCTTTAATAATTGCTTTAAGCAATGCCAGTTCGTCCTTCAAGGACGCATGTAGGCGCGCTTGAATTGCGCTCATTACTTTGAGCGAACGCTCAAGGATTGCCAGTGTTGTTCCCACCGGGGCCTGCTGGTTCATATCCGCCGCGTTCACATCCGAAACTGCAGCCATGCGCCGGCCTTCTTCAACGACTTCGTTAAAGAGCTGCAGTAATGTTGCACTCGGTTCTTTAAACGGTAGCGGCATCAAGTTATCGCGTAGCGTACCACTGGGCACGTCTACGTCTCTAAACTCGCCGGGGGATAGTGGATCACTGTCGCGTTGAACCCGAATGCCTTTTGTCTTGTAGCCTGCCGGTAAGTTAGCCAGCGTACCGCAGTCAATTAACTGCCTAAGTATCGATGTCGCGCTTTTTGCAAACCCGCCGACTAAATGAACAAGACCTAAGCCATAAAAGCCGAAGCCGGGAATATAAATGTAATGTACGAAGTGATTCAACCGTGTTTTTGTCTTATCATCGATCTTCCAATTGCGATAGACGGATAAAATCTCTTTAGAGTACAGATCAAAAGTGACAATATAGGGCAACATGATGCCGGTATCGTCACCTTCGGCGTCTACATCCTCGTAACCCTCGATGTCCAGCTCCACCTGCATCTCAATAAGCTCTAAACGGTCATCTTTTACCGGAATTACTCCGTTTTTCTTATCTTCTGCGGTCTGTTTTACGTTCTGCGGGGCCTCTGGGAGTTCAATATTCCTATAAAAGCCCGCGTACTGCAATTTTTTCACATCATTGGGTGATTTTTTCATCCGATGCGAGATTCTGGGGGCCGTACTCATGTCTGTAGCACCGTAAGAGACAACAAGGTCTTCGGCGGAAACAAAAATAGATGTTTGTCTGTCCAAAGCCGGGTCAAAATAGACCTTTTTGAACGCAGAACCGGCAATTGCGAGGTTCCAAAGCATGCGCTCATGCTCCGGACGGTATTCTTTCATCTGGGTAGTCATGCGCCAGTTCATATCAGCCGCGATACGCCCCGCCGCCTGCTCGCGCAGGGGGGTGATCTTGCCTATTATTGTCGGTTTGCACACGCCTTGGGCTGAAAATATTTCTGTTATAGCCTCTGCTTGAAACTTAATAGCCGACTCGGCCATGAGCGGATGAAAAACGCCGCAGGCGTTCTCCCAAGGATCGACTCTTTCCTCTATGTTGAGACCTAAAAGCTCCAGACCTTCCTCGTAGGTCTTTGACCACTCATCACGGGACCGCAAATCATTTTCGTAGTGCTCTTCGCATTCGCGCGCGATCTCGCCCAGGATTTTATCGTCCAGCTTTTCCGCCAGGTTTTCATAAAACCTAGCTTCGCTTAAACTATTTTTAGATTCCGCTTTGGCGACTTCATCGTCGCCTTCGCCTTCGGCGTCCGGATCAGGAGGCAGGATCACCTCAATTGAGGTCGGGTCCAAGTCACCCGTTAGGGCTGCGTAAGAATCTGGGTCGTGCGGGTTTTGTTGTTTGACTATCATGGCATGTCCGGCCAGTGCCGGTTTCCTTTCGATTGGTTCATCTTAGCTGGAATGACTGCGAGATTCGCAGCGACATGCAGCCCACAAACTAATTTACTGACCAAGGGGACAACATGGTCTATCTGCCAATCGATACCGGTAGCAGTTTTGCGGAGTTTACACAAGTCCGCTGCCTCTTGCATAACAAAATCATCAAACTCGCTATACCAAGGCGGAACCGCCCCACGCTTGGAAGCCTTACGATTCTGTTCATGTACATTTGCACGGGCTCGATTATCCAGTTTCCACTGAGATGCTGTGGAAGCGACCGCCGCTTTGTTGGCTTGTTTGTATGCTTTCATGCGCGCCAACTCTGCTTCACGGTTCTGGGCGTGATAGGTCTTGGCGTATGCGGCTTTGCGTTCTTTGTTCATAGCTCGCCAAGCTACCTGCCTCGCCGCTAAAGTTTCTTTATGGGCCGCACGATATAATTTAGCCTGCGATTTAATACGTTCCCGCTCTTCAGGCGTTTGCCGCGCGCGCATATTGCGCTGCCACGTTAATTTATCTTCTGGATTTTTATATGCCATCAGTAATATGTCCTTTTGCGTTTCCAGTCTGACTGCTCGTCTTTCTCATCCAAATCGAGCTTAATAAACCCACCGGTTCTAAAACGCCGGAGCGCCAGAGTCATTGCATCTACCTGATCGTCGTGATCACCATTGGGGAAGTCCGAGCATTCCTCGATTACTTCCATAGCCCAACGCTTTGCTTTCGGAGCCCACACCAAACCGCTGGAAAATATCTCAGATACAGAGTTTACACGAGCTATCTTATCTTGTCCCTTTGAAGGTGTAAAATCAGAAACAGGTAAACCTGCCTGTCTAAATTCTTGGTACAGAACGGAACCGCTTGATTTCTTCTCAATTAAAAAACAGTCTGGTTCCCAACGCCTGTATTCTTCAAGCATCGCGGAACGAAGCTCTGGGTATTCCATTCGTTTTTTCCACGCATCCAATAGGATGATATTGGCTTTCTCACGTTCATCGTAGAAAACCCCCCAAACTTGCCACGCTGTATAGTCAGCCCTGTTGTTCGTTTCCTGTGCGGCATCTAGGCTCATTACCAAATATTCGCAATCCGGCGGGCTGTCCAAATTCTCCCAATCGTTCCACCACTCGCGTTTTATTAACGCGCCGGCCTCCCCCGTGGGGTTCTGCATGTACTGGGCATTCCAGAACTGCGGAGCCATGTTGGCCTTTTTTTGCAACAGCACTTCCAGTGGCCAGCGTTCAGGCCATAAGGACTTGGGCTCGTCGGTATCTTCGCCAAAAATAGCAGGAAATTCAACTACTTCCCACTGATCGGCAGCAGGGTCTGCAACCATCTGGGCCTGCAGTCTGCCGATGAGATCTATTTTTGACCAGCGGGTATGAATAATAATTACAGCGCCGTCAGGAGATAGCCGTTGCAACGGTCCCGTTTGAAACCAGTTGTATGCATCCTCGAATACTTTAGTATTACCGGCACGAACCACGTCTTCGCTAAACGGGTCATCGATAATAACGCAATCCGCCCCGCGCCCCGCCAGCGCGCCGCCAACCCCGATGAAGTACGCCTCCCCTCCGGCATTAGTCGCCCACTGACCGGCGGCCTTGCTATCCATTTTAAGTTCCACGTTGGGGAATACTGTCCTGTACTCCGGGGTCGCGATCAAGTCACGAATCTTACGCCCGAAGCCAACAGCCAAGTCTGCCGTGTGGCTCGCCATGATCAAGCGCCGGTTGGGGAACTGACCCAGATACCACGCCGGGAAAATATAGGATGAGAGCAAGCTTTTACCCATACGCGGCGCTATTGAAATCATAATGCGTTTTTTCTCGCCTCTGGCGACGGCATCCATCAGGGAGGCAATCTTCTTGTGGTGCGGGCCAACCATAAATAATTTGGGTTCGGTTTCGATCTGAAGCACGGGTGCTATACGCTGCGCGAAAGCGAGCAAAGATTTTTTTGAATTGGCCGCAGACTTGCGGTCCGCGATTTCAGTCAGGAGCTCCAATGTCTTGGCCTGCTCCACTTGAGGTAGCTTGTGAATATTATTCAGGATAGTCCTGATCTGGTCGGCGGTAAAATCAAGTCTGACCGCGGCGGCGGAATTATGCCCCATGAAGAATCCTGTCGTATTCTTCCGGCAGCAATACTTGCAGTTTCTCATGCAGCTGCTGTTCCAAATTTTCGATGGGCTGCATCTTGATTGTGACCTCTGATCTGTCGGTAAACAAACCAACTTCGGTGATCTTGCCCAACATGTCCAAAGCTTTTAGCCGTGTACCCGCCGGTTTTTCGGGGGCGGCTTCTTCCAGCAGCCGGTTTTTAACGAAGGTCCTGATCTGCTGCGCATCTTTAATTATTTCATGATCGTACTCCGACAGCAGCGCGCCAAGTTTTATTACCATTCCGGGCTGGGTCAACTGTCCCAAGTCCATGCGCTTCTGCGCGGCATGATCGCTAAATAACGATTGCGCCACTTGTGCATCTTCCTCATCCAGTGTTGCTTCCTGGCCGTAGGCTCCCATCATGGCAACAGTAGCCAGCTTTGCCCGCACTTGTTCGTGCTCGTTTGGTTTTGAAACCAGGCTATCCCTGACAGGGATATGTTCTATACGGGGCTCATATGTCTCGCCGTTGTCGTCGGAAGTGATCAGATGTTCTAGCATGGCACGGACTGGTCCGGATTAGATGTCGCGTGTATAGCACAAAAGGAATTTCCGCGCAAAAAATTTTTAACGGCCTATGTCAAGCCAAACGTAAAGTACCCCACTACTTGTGTTGCGCTCAGGGTTAAGGGGGACGATACAAAAACCAAAAAAGGGGTGAATAGGGGGCGGGTGGGATACCGATGCAACTCGTTGTCCTATTTGATTTTTTCTACTGATAAGAGCATAATGCAACCACTGACGGCAATGTTGCTATCAGTAACTAATCAAAAGGAAAACTAATCATGACTAAAGCTACTAAAAACGAAGTTATTGTTACATCAACTAAGGCACAAATTAGTGCCTTGTTTGAGCCCGTGGTTAAAGCACACAGTACACTGGGGCAAGCATACCAGACCGCTCTACGCGCCATTATGGATAGAATACCTAGCGGCTTAGGTCAGCACGCACAAGCGCGTAAAGAGTACCTTAAGGTTATGCAATGGGGTGCTGAAATTGTTTTTCCAGTATCCGGTGCAAAGTCCGTAGAAAACGTGTTAGACACAATGCGCCGTAATATGGCGAAAATGGGGTATAAAGCCCCACAGGAAGTTAGAAGCGACGATGATAAAGCCAAAGTTGAGCGGGCAAAGGAAGCAAGCCGTAAGGCTTTAAACCGTGCGAAAGCCGTAGTTAAAAAATCATCCCCAAAAATGGATGATGCCAAAGTGACAGAGGAAGCAAAAAAGCTAATTGCCGAAAAGAAAGCCGCATTGTCTGATGCAGGGCGGCAATTGAAAGCGCGTGAAACGGGACTTGCCGTACTAACCAAGCTCATCGAAAATTCAAAGGCGGGAATCTACGGCGACGGCGACGCGAAACAGCTAACAGAATCATTTGCCGCTTGTTATATCCGCTTGCGTGATTTTACTTAAACCAAACAGCCCGCTAGAAATAGCGGGCTCTAATCAAGGGGATTAAAATGAAATCAAGAAATGAAACACTTAAACTAAGTTTTCAAGTAACAAATGAATTCTGGTATGAATTCTTAGAATTGCCATTACGCTCGTCCGATGCCTTCATCATGCTTTGCATGGGGTGTGAACTGTAAGCACTAAACCAAACAGCCCGCTAGAAATAGCGGGCTCTAATCAAGAGGATTTTATCATGAAGATTGCGTATATTGTAAGGTTTGATAAAGAGGGCAAATGGTTTTTGTCCAGTCCAATGGGATATGCCGTAAGTCGTTTCGATATGGCGCGCACATCACGCGTAATGTTGGAGTATATTGACGTAGAGGGGGATTAAAATGAGTTACTTTTCAGAGCTAGATGCTAGCATGCAAGATGCTAGCGAAGCAGATGGTCAATTGTGCTTTGAATTCTATGATCCAGGTTATGCTGACCTGGATTTCGTGCAGTACTTTGCAGACTTTGGCGCAATAGTCCGTTGGGAAAATGAGATGAAACGTAGAGGCTTGCTAAATTATGAAATAGCACAATTGGAAGTCTAATAACTAAGTAACACAAGAGCCCGCTAGAAATAGCGGGCTTTTTTACGTCCATAGTTTGCGTGTCGGCATTGTTCCACGTGGAACATTTTTAGGAACCCGTGTGATGTGGCGTGTGAGCCTTGCGCGTGAGCGCGTGCCGTTGATTGTGCCCGCAGGGCGTGCCGCAAGCCACCTTGCGGCGATTTTCTTTTGATTCTGGGACACCGATTAGAATCGGTGTCCGTCAACGCGCCTAGCGCGCGCGAAACGGGTTCGTGTCAGCCATGTGAGCTCAATTGGTAATGTACAGTAAAGTTAGTACAGGAACAAATTGAACAGTTGCTTAAAAAAGCAGCAGTTGTAAACATCAAGCTATACAAGAATTGAACAGTTGTAAACATCAAGCTATACAAGAATTGAACAACTGGTTAAAACTAGGCGGCACGTGTCAAAAGGTGTGATATACAGAAAAACCGAACAATAAGTCGTTTTTATTCGGAAAAACCGAACACGCGTACTGTCTCTAATTTACAACATGTGGCGTAAATGAGACATGTGGTAAAAATACAACAGGACACCGATTCTAGTCGGTGTCCATAGAGCCCATCAAATTATCAGGCATAGACAGTTTATCTGGCATAGACGCGGAAACCATATCCAGAATGTACGGAATAGAAAGTATTGGAACTCCCGCCTGTAACATATCAATCTGCTTTGCTAAAGCAGTATCGAACAAAGTCCGGAAGTATATCTTCTCAGCTAACAGCCGCGTCGTGGCCTCAGACGGATAAGCCTTCTTGCGCAACCGCCCGATATTACCGCGCAAGTTAGCCGTTTCCTCAGACCAGATTCGCTTGAGCATGGCCACAGCTGGGCTAAGCATCTCCTTGGTCGCTACGCGCCTGCTACGCGCGTCCAAAGCGA
>CAIPID010000261.1 GCA_903865015.1 uncultured beta proteobacterium
GTGACTAACAAAGCTACATATCTTGCAACACCCATCGTCGAAGCACTCGGATTGTCAGCAGACTGTGCAGCCCTGGTTTGTGGCGACACAACGGCTCATGCCAAACCACATCCCCTACCCTTGTTACATGCCGCGCAGATCGCGGGCTTTGGGATTGATCGCTGCATGTATGTGGGCGATGATATCCGTGACATTCAGGCGGCGCGTGCTGCTGGTATGCCTTCGATTGCAGCGGCTTACGGATACTGTGGGCCCGATCATCCTGTGGAAACCTGGCAGGCAGATCACTGCGCCTACTCGCCACAAGAGATGTGGCCTATGATCAAGCAGCTGGCAGGTTAAGTGCTGCGGTTAAGTGCTCCGATTAAGTGCTTGGGTTAAGCACTTAACCGCAGCCATTCAAGCACTACATCCAAAGAATTTTCTTGCGGTACTCGAGGTCGTTGAGCAATTCTTTTGCCGGGCCTTCGTGGAATACGGCGCCATGCTCCAGGGCAAACACACGATCAGCTAGCGCGAGTACCAGATCCAGATTGTGTTCGACAATCAGGATCGATACTTCGTTACGTAACTTATCAAACACCGTAAACAACTCATTCACAACCGCAGGGGCGAGCCCCTCGAATGGCTCGTCTAACAGCAATAGTTTGATATTGCCTGACAATGCGCGTGCCACAGCGACCATCTGCTGCTCACCTCCAGACAAATAATCAGCAGCGACATCCATACGCTCTTTCAAACGAGGAAAATATTCGAAAATCTTTTCCTCTGTCCAATAGGTCCCACCAACAGTAGGATTAAGTCTATTCATACGACCAAGCGCCAGGTTGTCGCGCACAGACATCCCTGCAAACAGACCTCTACCTTGCGGTACATAGCCGATACCGATGCGAGCGATATCAGGTGCGGACATCCCTGCAATGTTTTTTCCGTCGAAAACAATCGTGCCATCAGCCGGGCGCACTAGTCCCGTCAGGGCTTTGAGCAATGTCGACTTCCCTGCTCCATTACGCCCAAGCAACGCCACAATCTCGCCTCGACGCACGTTCAATGAAGCATCATTGAGAATATGGCTCTTACCGTAGAAACTATTTACCCGATCAAATGCCAGTAATACATCCTGCTCTGCGCTCTGACTCACATCACGCGCCATGACTGCTGGTGTTCCGGTACCGGTATAAATTTCCTGTACACGTTTATCACTGCGTACTTCGGCAGGAGTACCTGACATAAGTACATTGCCGTCGTTCATCACCGTGACATTCTGCGAAAAGCCAAGTACCCGATCAAGATCGTGTTCGACAATCAGGACTGGGATATGACGCTGGATCGTTTGAATCAAATTAGATATGCGTTCGCGTTCTGCTGCGGCCAAACCTGCCAGTGGCTCATCGAGTAGCAACACTTTGGGATGACAACCTAGCGCGATACCCATATCAACCAGACGCTGCCCACCATAAGATAAGCTGACGGCATCAGAGTGCTCGATCCCTTCCAGTCCAAGGTATTTCACCAACTCTGCAGTCTGCGCATCGACCTCCTCATACGTCTCAATATCACGCCAAATATTGAGCGCACCTTTATGCCGAGCCTGCACAGATAGTCTCAAGTTCTCGTAAATACTCAAACCCTTGAATAAATTAGTGATTTGAAAGGATCTGGCCAAACCCAGCATACTGATTTGATCGGCAGACAATCCTGCCAAAGGCACACCGTACAGATTGATCGCCCCCTTATCAAAAGGGAACATACCGGAGATTAAGTTAAAGGTCGTGGTCTTACCTGAACCGTTTGGTCCGATCAGTGCGTGGATGCCTGAATGCAAGGTCAAACTGCAATCCCGTACAGCGTGCACGCCACCAAAACTTTTAGCAATACCGTGGACATCAAGAGCAGTGGTGTCACGCACCTTTGGCTGTAGAAAAGACGGGAAAGGTAATCCCTCATAAATTTTCCGCGCACTCATCGCCGCCCCGGTTTGCAGCTCTGGCTTGAACCGTTTGCGGATCTGACTCCAAACACCAATCAAGCCATTTGGCGAAAACACGATGAAACCGACAAACAGGATACCGAAATAGAACAACCAATTCGGTGTCCAGATAGACAGGAACTCCCTAAACAGTATGTAAAAGAATGCCCCGAGTACCGGACCGAGCAAGCTATGCATACCGCCAATCACAACGATCGCTAATAACTCACCGGAAAAGGCCACAGAGGTTGGATCTGCTGAGGCGAAACGATAATGAAAAGCAAGTAAGCCACCCGCCATACCTGTCAGTGTTCCTGAGATCGCAAAGACCAGCAATTTATAGCGCTGTGTGTCGTAGCCCTGGAATTGCGCACGCTGTTCGTTTTCCCGAATCGCAGCCATGACATGCCCAAAGGGCGAACGCAATATACGCCAGACCAGGTAGAGAGAGATCCAGCCAACCACACTGACCGCAATCAGATAATTGATGGGTTGATCCAGTTTGAGAAAACCAAGAGCGGGACGCACGACATTACCGAGTCCGTTTTCACCACCGGTAAAACTTGTCCAGCGAAAGGCAATCGCAAAGGTCAATGCTGAAAAGGCCAACGTCAGAAGTGAAAAATAAACGCCCCGTCGACGCAAAATCAAGGCGCCTACACAGAGTGCGAGCAGGCCTGAAAAAACAATCGTAAACGCCATCGGCAGCAACAGCTGCCCTTCGAACCAGTATTTCTGGGACAGTGCGGCAGCGTAGGCACCAATCCCAAAAAATGCACCGTGACCAAATGAGGTCAATCCGGTGTGCCCGACCAACAGATTCAGGCCCAGCGCTGCAATCGCAAAAATCACCACATCCGTTGCGGTACCGGGCGTGAGGCCGAGCACTTGCATGATGAAAGGAGAAATAAGTAATCCGATCAGCGCCAGGATCAGGGGTTGATATTTATTTTTGTTTGTCATGCCAGGCTTCTTATTCAAACTTCTCAACGCGCTCGCCCAGCAAACCGCGGGGACGCAACAGCAAAACAAGGATCATCAGCACATACATGGATGCTTCTGAGGCTGGAGGATAAAAGTAGGTCGTCACGCCGCGCACGACGCCAACGAGGACCGCCGCAAGTACGACGCCCCAAAAGCTCCCCAAGCCACCAATCACCACCACGACAAACGCAGCAGTCATGATCTCCGCACCCATCGCAGGATGAACACCTGCAAGCGGAGCCAGTAGTACGCCCGCCAGAGCGGCCAGACCGACACCCAGCACAACAACCGCGGTCATGTAATAGGTGAGCTTAATCCCAAGCACCGCCACCATATCGGGGCGTTGCGTACCCGCCCTGACCACGCGACCGAATGCAGTTTTATTGAGCAGTAACCAGATACCCAGCATGACAGCCACCACAATGCCAAGCATGACCATGCGGTAGCGTGAGTACATGAAATCACCCAGCATGATCTGCCCTTTCAAGGCAGAGGGGATGCTGAACTGAAGTGGTGTGGAGCCCCACACCATACGAATGACTTGTTCTGCAACCATGGACAAACCAAAGGTCAGCAACAGTCCGAGAATCGGATCACTTTGATAAAAGCGGCGCAACAATACGCGCTCAAAGACCACACCGAGCAAGCCTACCAGCACTGGCGACAACACCAAGGCGCCGCTAAAGCCCACGTAGTCTGTCAACACCACCGCACCGTAAGCGCCCAGGGCATAGAACGCTCCATGCGCCAAATTGACAATGCCACCCAGACTAAAAATCAAAGACAGTCCAAGTGCGATCAGCAGGTAATAACCACCCACCAGCAAGCCATTCAGGACTTGTTCAAGAAAAAATGTAATTTCCACGGTCACTCTTGCAATGAGGATATAGCAATCCCCGAAACCCTTGAGTTTCGGGGGAGACACTAGTGAACAGCATTAACCCTGCAGCACGATCGCTGACAGCGTCGCAATCTTGTTACAGATTGCAGCTGTTTTCCTGGCGGGTCGGCGCGATGATGTCGAGCGGCTCGTTGTCGTTCGGCACCGCAGGGCCGAGCTTAAGGAAATCCCACTTGTCGCGGGCTTCGCCTTTTTTCTTGGGCGTCACGGTGTACATTTGTTGCATGAGCTGATGATCCCAGTCGCGGAAATAACCTTTACGACCTTTCAGGATATCGAACTGAGCGCCCTTTTCCAGATAATCGATAACTTTCATCGAGTCTGTTGATTTAACGTCATTCATGGCTTGTGCCATGATTTTGAGCACGGTGTAATCACCCCATGCCTGATTCTCCGGTGGCTTGCCATGACGTTTCATGAACTCAGCCACAAAAGCTTTGGAGGTTGGCGTATCCACATCGTGGTGCCATGGCACAGGCCAGGTACCCACAAAGTTATCCGCGCCGGCACCCCAGGCAAGCGCCGTATCAAAACCAAAGCCCGCCACTGCAAAAGGCAAACCATATTCGGAGTACTGTTTCATGAAGCTAGTGATCTGTGTACCAGCCAGGTTTGAAATCACAACATCTGGTTTAGCCTGACGGATTTTGAGCAGATAGGCTGAGTAGTCTGTAGCATCAGTAGGTACTTTGTCTTCGCCGGCGACAATGCCACCCTGCTTATCCAAAAAGATACGTGCGACACGGGTCAAATCATGACCAAACGCATAGTCAGCTGTCAGGAAATACCATTTTTTTCCTTTCACCATGCCTTGCTGCAACAATGCACGACCCAGCGTATTCACATACATGGAGTTGGCGCACTCGACATGGAACATGAATTTATTGCAGCTTTTGCCACGCAATTCGTCTGAGTTACCGCCAGTATTAATGAAAATCTTTTGGTTGCGTGCGGCAACCTGACTGATGGCTAGACCCGAGGCAGAGTTAATTTCACCCAGCAGGCAAACGGCACCGTCGCGCTCGAGCATACGTTGCGCTTTACTGGCTGCTGTTGCCGGATTGACGGAGTCTTCTGTGAGCAGCTCGATCTGACGGCCATTGATACCGCCCGCTTTGTTGACCTCATCGACAGCCAGTTTGATGCCCATGGTGCCGTACTCGCCCAGAGGTCCTAAAAAACCAGTGAGAGGCGTCAAGTGTCCAATCTTGATCTTGTCAGATTGTGCTTTGACGATAGCAGGCATACCTAGCGACGCCAAAGCACCTGCAACCGAGCCCGCCTGCAGCAACTGACGGCGGGTCTTTGAATTTTGATTCATTTTTGCTCCTCACTTTCTTATTTTGGTTTGATTTTTTGTCTTTCGACTTACACCGCGATCCTGGTCAAAAGACCGGCCAAAGTGCTAGAACCAATATATTTGTAAGAAAATATTTAGTCAATGAAATGGGGGTAGCGCTTACCCTTGGGTCTTATTGAACTTTATTACAACTTTGTGGTCTGAATAGACAGATTGTTCGTCTACAATCGAATTACTGGGGCCGATCCGGATTCGACGGGGGTCGCGAAACAGTGCAGGGCATGTCGAGCACCAGTTCGCTCGTAAATCCACTGGAAACACTATAAAC
>CAIPID010000262.1 GCA_903865015.1 uncultured beta proteobacterium
GCAAATGATGCGTTGCGTATGGGCTTTGTCAGTAAAGTCTGCGCAGCAGGTGAGTTCGATGCCACGATTGACCTCTACACCAAAATGATTTCTGAAAATGCGCCGTTGACCGTTGCCGCAGCCAAATACAACATCAGACAGGTCTGTGCGCATCCTGACGAGCAAGATATTGATGGCGCTGTGCGTATGGTCGAAAAGTGTTTTGCAAGCGAAGATTTCAAAGAGGGGCGTGCGGCTTTCCTGGAAAAACGTCAGGCGCAATTCAAGGGGCGTTAAATCATGAAAGCACCCTATGCGGTCTATGTAACCAAACTCGGTGGGCCTGAAGTCTTACAGGCTCTGCCGATTGATATGCCGGTGGCAAAGCCCAATGAAGTCGTGATTGCGCATACCGCGATTGCAGTGAACTTTGTGGATGTCTACTTACGTGCGGGCCAACCACATTCACATAATCCGGATCCACCTTTTATACCTGGTGTCAGCGCAGTGGGACGCGTGGTCGAGGTGGGTGCTGCAGTCACAGATCTGGCTGTAGGAGACCTAATCACTTATACCAATGCGGGCGTCGGGAGCTATTGCACGCATGTGGCCTTGCCTGCAGACCGCGCAATCCCTGTGCCTTCAGGTATCAGTGCAGAGCGTGTTGCCGCAGGGATTGTGCGGGCATTGACTTCGCAATATTTGCTCAAGCAAATGTATCAGTTCAAGGCTGGCGATACCGTACTGATCCATGCTGCTGCGGGTGGTGTCGGACAGATACTGACGCAATGGGCGAAACGCCTTGGCTTGCGCGTGATTGCTACAGCGGGGAGCGATAAGAAGGTCAAGATCGCGCTTGAGCTAGGGGCGGATTATGCAATCAACTATTCGACGCAAGATTTCGTCAACGAGGTTAAACGCATCACGAACAATGAAGGCGTATGCGTGGTCTTTGATTCGGTGGGGAAAACGACTTTTGATGGTTCAGTGGCTTGTCTTGCCCCCAAAGGTCTTGTGATCAACTTCGGTACGGCTTCCGGACAAGTCGAAGGGTTTGCCTTGCAGGATTTGCACGCGCGTTCGTTATGGGTATGTCGTCCGACTTTACGCACCTATGTTGCGAAAAGAGAGGATATGCTCGCAATGAGTGTGGATGCCTTCGAAATGCTGGCTGATCCAACTGTCAGGCTCGATATTGAGGCTGTGTTGCCGCTCACCCAGGCCTCTGAAGCGCACCGGTTGCTCGAAGGCCGAACAACCACCGGCGCGATCGTTTTAGTTCCTGATGTTGATTAAATGATGTGGATTAGCGTTTAGGAAACTGCACCATCAGAATGGATACCCCCTCTGCGCCCGCAATGATTGTGGGCGCAGGTTCGTCCGGGGTTGCAAAACACATCGAACGAACACTTGCAGCATGCGCATTGATTGTGCATTGCCCCTTTAGCACGAGCCAGTATTGACCTCTGCCTGTATCGGGCTGGGGGCCTTTTATGGTCACTGCGCTGGTGGACTGATAAAGTGTTGCGCCCAAACCATCTGGTTCGAACGGGACAACGTTTTGTTCGAGTAATCCCTCGATCTTGGTTGGCCCATCGAGCTCGCCGACCAGCGCAGGCACCAGTCCTAGTCCGTGACGATAGGGGTGTTCGCGGGACATAAGGCCTGATTTTTTCTCTGGCATCCATTGGGCGCCTGGATCCCAGCCATTACGAAGCGTGTAGTACTCGATCGGTGAGGTGGTTGCATGAATGGGGGCGTATGGCGTGAAGGCCATCGCGTAATGGACTGTCATGCCTGTAATGGGTTTGATGCCGAAACTACCTTCGCCGGAAACAAAGACCTGGAACTGGTCTGCCTGGTGATAGTGACCGGGCAGACGGCTATTGGCGGCTTGTTCGACCAAAAAAGCAATCGGTTCGATCGGCGGTGGAAAGGCCTCAGGCGCTCTGCCTGGCAGGCCTTTTACTTTGCGCTCGACAGCGTTGATGCCAATGCATGAAGAAACGTAACTATCAGGCCCGTTTGGAACTTTATAAAAGTTCTTGTTGGCGAGGCCGTGTTCTTTTGTTGCGAAGGACAGCATGTTGGATCCTTATTTTGCGATGGCGTCACGAAAGCTCTGTGGCAGAGCGGCAGGGCGTTGGGTTTCCCGATTTACGCAGACATGAACAAAAAGCCCTTGTGCAGCAGCCAGATCGGTCTCTTTGGTAAATACGGCTACTTCGTATGTAACGGAGCTATTGCCTATCTTGCCCACTCTCACGCCGACCTGAATTACTCCTGGAGCAGACACTTGGCTGTGATAGCGGCACTCAGAAGCAACTACCAAGGTTTGTAAATCCCCAATAATCAGTTGACGCAGATCGTTGGTAAATAGAAAA
>CAIPID010000263.1 GCA_903865015.1 uncultured beta proteobacterium
GGATAAGGCAGTACAGTCTGACAACCCAGAATCCAAGAACTTGGGATTAGGCATTGTCTTATTCGGATCACTATTTTTTGTATATTTGCTATTGCAATTTATAGGGTTTGTCAGCGCACGTTTTAACTGGCCGGGCAATCCCTTATCTTTTAGCCCCTCTGAATTGTGTCCACCCATTACCATTTCATAACTCGTGCTGTAACAGTTAGGCGAAGGGGTCAGTGTATTGACACAAATCCCCCCAACGTCATTCTCTCTGGGAATATCTACAAAGTAAGTTTTAAAACTTTCCAGTAAAGTCATCGCCCGCTGACATGCGGACCAGTCGTAGTAGCAGTTAAATGACTCACGCCCTGGCGATCTGGAGTTATCACCAGTGTGTTGTCCCATTGTGATGACATTTTCAATCTTTGGTTTGATTGCGGAGGCGTATTGAATAAATGACGTGTAAGTACCTATGATCAAAACTGAAACTTTTTGACAGTCCGCAACAGACTTAACTACTTTATCGACATAGTTATTATCTGTTGGCCATGGTTTTGGTACGACCGGTAACAAGCCAACCGCCTGGTTCATCATAGATCGAAAAAAAGGCACCCAGTACCATTGGTTAATATCTGGCGCGGGGTTTTGTTTACCTCCAACAATAATGGGGATCTTGCGCTGGTTAGGTTGATCAGGAAGTTGATTAACCAGCACATCAATAGCGGCAGCACCTTGTTCAGGAAATGTATAGCCTTCAGACTGAATGATGGCCGCCACATATTTGCGAGCAATCACTGTCGGGATTGCCATCATGTCATCAATATCAAAATCATTATCAATCAACACGCATGTATCGCGCATGGCTGAGTGTGCATGATTGTCAGCAGCATTTGTTACAAATGGGACTAAGGTGAAAAATCCCGATAACAAAAAACCCTTGAGCCAGTCGTCGTTAAAAATTCTGCTCAACATTATTTCTCTCTAAGAACCATAGAACAGACGAAAAAAAACCCCTGCTCGGTAAACCGATGGGGCTTGATTTCAATAATTGGTAGGCGGTATTGGAATCGAACCAACGACCTCCACGATGTCAACGTGGCGCTCTAACCAGCTGAGCTAACCGCCTGCAAAGATCGAAAGTATATAGGGTTTTATACCTTGCTGTCAAAAGCCTATTCACCTTAGGGAATTTACCGTCTGAATAAAGTCTCGCATTTTGGTTGCTGACTTGACTCCCGGAGCATCCTCGACGCCGCTACTTACATCCACAGCCCAAGGCTTCAGTAACTGTATAGACTCAACCACCGTCTCTTGTTTTAAGCCACCCGAGACGACAATAGGCCTTGCACGGGCACCAAGCGCTGCAATACCGGCTAACAAAGCGTGATCAAAGGTCTGGCCACTACCGCCGTAGGCAGCCGTATAGCTGTCAAAAATCCAGCCCGCAGCAGAGTGGAATCTAGAACAGTATTTTGCAAGATTCTCAGCCGTTTCTTGTCCTGGTGCACCAACCCTGAATGCCCGTAAATAAGGTAATCCGTAAGACGCGCACTCCTCAGGGGACTCATCGCCATGAAACTGAAGAATAGTTGGCCGCATCGCATGGATAACCGACTGGACTTCTTCACGCGAGGCATTTACAAACAGCGCGACGGTACTGACGAATGCAGGAATATTTTCACACAATTCACCCGCCTGTGTTGGTGAAACATACCGCTTACTAGGCGGATAAAAGACAAAACCCAGGGCATCGACGCCTAGACTCAAAGCAACATTAATATCCTTTGCGCGCGTAAAGCCGCAAATTTTTATGCGAGTCCGGCCAGATAATGCTGCGATTGTGACGGGTGTGTCGAGTGAAGTATTCATATGCAACTAAGCAAAAAATGTGTTTGAAATTTCAGGAAATTCAAAACCTGGATATTTGACTGCAGTGAGATACAAACCATCAGGGGAAAAAGTTGGTGCGCCCTGCGTGCGATCACGTACCGAAATTAAATGCTCAGTGTAGGAAA
>CAIPID010000264.1 GCA_903865015.1 uncultured beta proteobacterium
AGTCTCGCCGTCGGCACCAAGTTTGAATAATCTTTTGTTCAAATCAAGTAGTTAAAAAACCTCAATTAAAACCCGCAATCGCGATGCCGATATGCGGGTTTTTTGTTGGGCGTTTTATTTGCTGATGCCATTGCAAGACCCTTAGAACAATTGGCGTTAGGTTTGATGTTGTGTAATTATCTAATCATCATCAATTTTTGCTGGGCAGGAACCAACATGGCCTTAATCGCCGACCGTATGAATCGGATCAAACCTTCGCCAAGCTCCATGGCCACGCAGCGCTCGCGTGCATTGAAAGCAGCCGGTCACGATGTGATTGGCCTGACTGCAGGGGAGCCGGATTTTGACACGCCGCCCAATGTGATCGAGGCTGTTGCGCGCGCGATGGCTGCATCTAAAACCAAGTACACCGATATTGGCGGCACGGCCGAACTCAAAGCTGCAGTGCGCGGAAAGTTTTTACGGGAAAATCAGCTCGATTATTCCGCAAACGAAGTGATGTGCAGCACGGGTAGTAAACAAGCGATTTTTAATGCCATTATGACCACGGTACAACGCGGTGTTGAGGTTATCGTGCCTGCGCCATATTACGTGTCCTATCCCGATATGGTGTTGTTGGCGGGGGGTACGCCTGTGGCGGTTTCATGTCCTCCAGAAAAAGGTTTTAAACTACAGCCCGAAGACCTCGAACGCGCGATTACAAAACAGACGCGCTGGTTAATTCTTAACTCGCCCAACAACCCGAGTGGTGCGGTGTACTCACGACAGGAATTACGTGCGCTCGCTGATGTGCTGGTTCTTCATCCGCACGTCTGGGTCTTGTGTGATGACATTTATGAACACGTGCTGTTTGACGACCGAGAGTTTTGCACGATGGCGCAAGTCGCACCCGAGCTCAAGGATCGCACGCTGACGGCTAATGGCGTCTCAAAAGCGTATGCGATGACGGGTTGGCGTATTGGCTATTGCGCAGGGCCCGAAGAGCTCATCAAAGCCATGACAAAGATGCAGTCACAAAGCACGTCCAATCCTTGTTCGATCAGTCAGGCTGCAGCGCTAGAGGCACTCACCGGGCCGCAGGATTTCATCCCTAAGCATATTGAAATATTTCAGCAACGACGTGATGTCGTGGTTGCAGGTCTGAATGCGATACCTGGTGTGACATGTCATTCACCTGAGGGGGCGTTTTATGTCTTTCCCTCATGCGCGGGGTTGATGGGTAAAAAAACACCTTCCGGACAAGTCATTCAAACCGATGAAGATTTTGTGTTGTATTTGCTTGATTCTGAGAAACTCGCCGGTGTACAAGGCGCTGCATATGGAACCACGCCGTTTTTCAGATTTTCATTTGCAACCTCGATGGATGTATTGAACGAGGGATTGCTGCGTTTAAATCGTGCCTGTGAGGTGCTCAGTGCTTAACGCTTTGCTTAAATTACCAAAGATTGTCGTGCTGGGTACGGGCGGCACGATTGCATCGTCCGGGACGGTTGGCACGCAGTTAAGTGACTATAAAGTCGGCAAAGGTGTGGACGCACTCATCGCAGCAGTGCCTGAGCTCAGTGAGGTGGCTCAATGTGAATTCGAGCAGGTATCAAACATCGAAAGCTATTTGATCGGTGATGAGGTGCTACTCAAACTTGCCGGGCGTGTGAACCACTGGTTGGCCGAGCCTGATATTGCGGGTGTCGTGATCACGCATGGCACGGATACGCTCGAAGAAACCGCTTATTTTCTAAATCTTGTTGTCCAAAGTGAAAAACCGGTCATATTGGTGGGCGCGATGCGACCATCAACTGCCATCAGCGCGGATGGGCCACTCAATCTGTTTCATGCGGTGGTGGTTGCCTCGCATCCGCAATCCGTGGGCAAAGGCGTGATGGTGGTGATGAATGACCGGATTCTGGCCGCGCGTTACGTTTACAAAGGTCATACGACCGCTGTGGATGCCTTTGTTGTGCCTGAACAAGGGTCATTAGGGGCAGTATCTGGTCGCGATGTGCAGTATTTCAACCAGGCCACGCGTATTCATACTGCACGCAGCA
This sequence comes from uncultured beta proteobacterium, assembly GCA_903865015.1. Classification (GTDB taxonomy): domain Bacteria; phylum Pseudomonadota; class Gammaproteobacteria; order Burkholderiales; family Burkholderiaceae_B; genus Zwartia. Next base: position 2,046 of record CAIPID010000264.1, read on the forward strand.
CGCTGCATATCGACCCTCAGTGTACTGTCCTGCCTGCCGTTGATATTGTGTATGACTATCAGGGAGCGGGCTTACATATGTATGAGGCGGCTTTGCAGGCAGGTGCACAAGGGATTATCCTTGCAGGAACAGGCAATGGAAGCCTCTCTGGCGTGGCGCGGTTGGGAGCTAATCTTGCTGCGTCGAAAGGGGTTGCATTCGTTCGTGCGGCCCATGTGGGGCAAGGGAGCGTGCGACCCTCTGTTAAGGATGGCGAATACAACTGCGTCGCGGCCCAGTCTCTCAATCCTCAAAAAGCACGGATTTTGCTTCGTCTGGCATTATTGAAAACACAAGATCGCGCGTCTTTGCAGCAAATATTCAATACATATTGAATATTTAACTCGTTTTCCGAGGCAGGGACCAGGTGCTGATGCTGTGCGCAATGACCTCGCTATGGCCCTCTGCTGTCAGAATGACATCGCCGGCGCACAGTCGGCCTGTTTTGAGTACCTTTGCATGCGCCAGAATGACCCCGGGAGGGCTTTTGCGCAGGAAATTCATCGTCAGGCTTGAGGTGACTGCCTCGGCATTGCCTGTCGCACCTACTACGGCAGCGTACATTGCCAAATCCGCCAGACCCATCAGCATGGGGCCGGCAATAATCCCACCCAGTCTCTGAAAGTCCGGGTTGGGTGGCAAGGCGAGCGTCGCGCAGCCAAACCCGATCTCCCTAATCTCTATACCTAAAAACCTGGCGAACGGATGATGTGCTTCGAGTAAGGACAGAAAGTCTTGTAACTTAATGCGGGATGCAGTTTCGGGTGTCGTCATAGGTAAAATTGATCGCTTTTTTTAAAAAATCAGTCAAAACAGCATTTTCTGAAGCTTGACTGATAAAGTGAGTTTATTCAAATTTCTGCGTGTTTCGGTAAATCTCAAAACAAAGGGTAAACCCTCATTATTTTGGTTAAAAAACAACAAAATGTTGCGATAACCCAACAGAACACCCCCCTCTAGACTGTTTTCTCACGAGAATCATAGCCACAGCCCCGTATTTTTGATGCAATAGCGTCAACTTCCCTTAGCGGAGTTAGGGGGGCGCAGACAGTCAAATGTTTGTTGCTCTTGTCACTCAAATCATCGGAGATTTCTTAAATGAAAAAGACTCTGCTCGCTGCCGCCCTGCTAGCCGGCTTTGCTGGTGCCGCTTCGGCACAATCATCAGTAACTTTGTACGGTATCGTTGATGCCGGTTTGGTCTACAAATCAGCTTCTTATAATGGCAACACCATTAATGAATTTGGTATGGCTTATGGTACACAGTCGGGCAACCGTCTGGGTTTCAAAGGCGTTGAAGACATGGGTTCAGGCAATCGTCTGACATTCCAGTTGGAAAACGGTTTTGACCTCGGTAACGGCACACTGGGCCAGGCTAGCCGTTTGTTCGGTCGTCAGGCATGGTTCGGCGTTGAGAACGACGCTTGGGGCTATGCACGTATGGGCCGTCAGCTGAACTTCGCAACTGACTACTTCGGTTCGATCGATCCGTTTGCTCAGGGCTTTGCCCAGGCTAATATCGGTAACTCGTTTGGTACAACCAACACATACCGTTTGTCGAACTCCTTGAAGTACCAGACTCCAGTCATGGGTGGTTTCCAGGCAGGCGTGATGTACTCGTTCGCAACAGGTATTGACTCAGTTGTGGTCGCCGGCGGCAAAGCTGACGCATCAGGTACAGGCTACAACTACGCTTCGCAAGACAACACACGTCAGATCAGCTTAGGCGCTAAATACGCTAACGGCCCAATCTACGTCGCTGCATCGTATGACAAGCTGTATGGCGCATCAAACTTTGTAAACGGTTCACCTGACGCATCACCATCAGAGTGGAACTTAGGCGCATCGTACGACTTTAACGTTGTTAAAGTCAGTGCAGCTTATGCTCAGACTCGTGGCGGTATGATGGGTAACCAGGGTAATGCCCAGGGTAACTCAGGTGCTTCGATCAGCAGCAGCGTTCTGCCAGGTTTGACAGCTGGTTTGACAAACGGCGTGAACATTTTTGATCAAAACTTCGGCTTTAACTCATACCTGATTGGCTTAACAGCTCCAATCGGTGGCGCAAGCAAAGTATTTGGTTCATGGCAGATGGCTATGCCTAACGGCAATATGCAAGATGCATACAATGCCGCTAACGCTAGCACCTACTCAGTTGGTTATCAGTACGACTTCACCAAGCGTACAAACATGTATGCATATGTTTCATATGCAAACAACTATGCAACCATCAACGGTTTGACTTCAACCGTTCTGGGCGTAGGCCTGCGTCACCAGTTCTAAGCAACCGCTTAGAGCTACAAGCTAGCTTCGGTTAGTTTGTACAAGACGGGTCACCTTTCGGGGTGGCCCGTTTTGTTTGATGCTGTCATGTGTTGATTGAGGTCGTCGTGCGCGTGTTTTTTGTGCTCTATATCCAATAGCAGTCATTGATCAAAATATGAAAAGATTCATTTTGTTGGTTTGTGTCTGGCTTGCTTGCGTGTGCCCGGCTTTTGCGATCGATGTGCAACTCTATGGCATTGTCGACATGGGTTTGCAATATGCAAGCACCAAACAAAATCTGCCTGATGACAATCTTGAAAACAGATTTTTTGGATTGGCTACGGGCGTTCAGAGTGGGTCTCGATTTGGAGTGCGTGGTTCAGAATCGCTAGGGAGCGGCTGGCGGATTGGCTTTGATTTGGAGGCTGGTTTTGATCCAGGTAACGGAACCTCAGGACAGGGAGGCAGACTGTTTGGTCGACAGGCTATCCTTAGCTTGAATTCTGAGCAGTTAGGTCAGCTTGATTTTGGACGTCAGATCAATCTGGCGAGTAATTATTTTTTGAGTATTGATCCTTTTGCAGAAGGCTTTGGTCAGGCCAATATTGGTGCTTCGTTTGGTGCAGCGAATACGACGCGCTATAGCAATGCTTTGTTGTTTCAGACGCCCTCGATTGAGGGGTTTAAATTTGGAGCAGGGTATTCGTTTGCGGCAGGTCTGGCGACGATTTATCTCGATAATGGCTCATGCGTGGATGTCACCTGTGCTGTGACGGCTCCTCAATATGCCTACCAGGATCAAAACAATTTACGAGTAGTCACACTCGGTGCGCAGTATGCGGCCGGACCAATCATGGTGTCCGCATCTTTCGATAAAGCGCAAGGACCCGCAGATATTACAAATGGCCCACCCGCTTCCTCGCCGACAGCCTGGATGATCGGTGGTTCGTATAGATTTGATTGGTTCAAGCTTTCAGCCGTCTATGGTCAGAGTCATGGCGGTGCATTTAATGGTCAGTCTGCGGGTACTGGGGCAGGAGGTTCTTCTGGAATCAATAGCGCGACGGGTTCCGCGGGCGTGCTCTTTGCGGAAAACTATTCAAGCGACTCCTATTTATTCGGCATCACTGCCCCGTTCGGGCAACGCGGAACAGTGCTTGCGTCCTGGCAAATGATGAGACCTATGGGCGAGTATGCTTCCCTGGGATTCAAAAATCAGCAGATCTTCAGTGTTGGCTATACCTATGAATTGACCGCTAGAACGAACCTTTACACGTATGCGTCTTATGGTCAGAATTTCGCGATGGTCGAGACTGCACAAAGTTCTATGGTCGGTGTTGGAATTAGGCACCAGTTTTAGAGTAAAAACCCTAATGTCAGTGATACAATCCTTTGGTTTTGTGTAATCAGAGATTACACAGGCAAAAGCATAGAGTTGCAATTGCAATTCATACAAAGATAACGCAAAGAAATCGCAAATGAATTTACAACAGTATTTTCCGGTTTTGCTTTTTATCGCCGTCGGCACACTAATTGGTTTTGCCCTGCTGGCAGCCGGTTCCCTGATCGGCCCCCATCGACCCGATGCGCAAAAATTGTCTCCTTACGAATGCGGTTTTGAGACCTTTGGTGATGCGCGAATGATGTTTGATGTGCGTTACTACCTGGTCGCTATTCTGTTCATTCTTTTCGATCTTGAAATCGCATTTTTATTCCCCTGGGCGATCGCTAACAGCGCCGTTGGGATGGTTGGTTTTGTCACGGTGATGGTTTTTCTGGCTGTACTCACCGTTGGTTTCATCTATGAATGGAAAAAAGGTGCGCTTGACTGGGAATAACCCAATCTCGCCCAAACATACCTATGGCAATTGACGGAATTCTCAAGCAAGGTTTTATTACTACCAGCGCTGATGCAGTCATCAACTGGGCTAGAACCGGTTCGATGTGGCCCATGACTTTTGGTCTGGCTTGCTGTGCGGTAGAAATGATGCATGCAGGTGCGGCGCGTTACGACCTGGATCAGTTCGGGATTGTTTTTCG
>CAIPID010000265.1 GCA_903865015.1 uncultured beta proteobacterium
CGTGGTATTCCTTGCTCTTGCTGGCGTCTGAAAATCGACCGATGCGGTGGTTGGATTTAATGCCCAACTCTGCTTCCAGCGGGTTCACAAAGGTGCCAAACATATCAAGCATCATGCCTTTGCTGCCGTTAATGATGACTTGGAGCACGTCTTCATTCACTAAAGTAGTAAACACAATCGGTTTGCGTCCTTCTACTTCAGCAGTGTGGTTGATTTGGCGGACAGCTTGATACGCTTTGTCGATCGAGTCAACAAACGGTAAGCGCACATGCCTGAACTTGAGTTCAAACTGCGCCAAGATGGCGTTACCAAAAGTTTCTGCAGTAATACCCGTGCCGTCTGAGATAAAAAATACTGTGGGGTTTGGCATGGGACGTTGTTTTTCTAAAAAGCGGGGTTGGTTAACTACAATGGGCAGATTATCCGAATTTCGCCATGCAGATGAGCCTTTCATTCAAAAAAATACAAATTAGCGCCCGCTGCGTGGCTGCAACAGTTTTAACTTTTGGAGCTCTCCCATGTCAGCACTTTTTTCTGCGACCGCCCTGGTCGTTCCGTTTGAAAACCTGAGGATGACCGACGTCGAGTCGGTGGGTGGCAAAAATGCCAGCCTAGGCGAGATGATTTCCCAGTTGCCAACGGGCGTTCGTGTGCCAACGGGCTTTGCCACCACCGCACATGCATTCCGTGCCTTTTTGCAGCACGATGGATTGACAAACAAAATCAATGCAAAGCTCAACGCCTTAGACACAGAAGATGTGCGAGCTTTGGCCCAAGTTGGCGCTGAAATCCGCAACTTGGTCTTGGCGCAACCTTACCCCGCAGATTTAGAAAAAGCGATTCGCGAAGCATTCGCAACTCTCAGCGCAGGCAATGCACATGCGTCTTTTGCAGTGCGTTCCTCTGCCACGGCAGAAGATTTGCCCGACGCTTCATTTGCAGGCCAACAAGAAACTTTCTTAAATGTGGTCGGCATTGAAGAAGTGCTGCACAAGATGAAGGAAGTCTTCGCTTCGCTCTACAACGATCGCGCTATCAGTTACCGCGTGCATAAAGGCTTTGCCCATGCCGATGTGGCTTTGTCCGCAGGCGTGCAGCGCATGGTGCGCTCTGACTTAGGCGCTGCCGGTGTCATGTTCACCATCGATACCGAGTCAGGTTTTGAAGACGTTGTGTTCATCACATCCAGTTATGGTTTGGGCGAAACAGTCGTGCAAGGCGCTGTGAACCCGGATGAGTTTTATGTGCACAAGCCCACGCTCAAGGCGGGTAAGCGCGCGGTGATTCGCCGCAATCTGGGTTCTAAGTTAATTCAAATGGAGTTTTCATCTCCTGAAGAAAAAAAGGCCAGCGGCCACTTGGTCAAAACCACCGATGTCCCCACCGAGCTGCGAAACCGTTATTCGCTGTCAGATACTGAGGTTGAGCAACTCGCCCAATATGCATTGGTTATCGAACAGCATTACGGTCGCCCCATGGACATCGAATGGGGCAAAGACGGCAACGACGGATTGCTCTACATCTTGCAAGCACGCCCCGAGACAGTGAAGAGCCAACAAAAAGGCCAATCGGAACTGCGCTACAAACTCAAAGGCCACGGCACTGTGCTGGCGCATGGGCGCGCGATTGGTCAAAAAATTGGAACGGGTCCCGTACGTTTGGTACACAACATCAGCGAGATGGATAAGGTGCAACCGGGCGACGTGTTGGTAACGGACATGACCGATCCCAATTGGGAGCC
>CAIPID010000266.1 GCA_903865015.1 uncultured beta proteobacterium
GTGCTAACGCTATGATTTATTTAATTTTTATGGATTTTTTGATTGTGTGCGATCGAGCTGATTTTTTTGGGGGGTGGCATTGACTGCTATCTGGCCGGCTTTGCTCGTCACGCTCAAGCTCGCTAGCCTGACGACGATCATTTTGCTGTTGCTCGGCACGCCCGTTGCCTGGTGGCTGGCACGCACACGCTCATCTTGGAAAACGCCATTGTCAGCGCTAGTTGCCTTACCCATGGTGTTGCCACCTACTGTGCTTGGGTTCTATCTCTTAATCGCGATGGGTCCAAATGGGTTTTTGGGACAGATGACGGCTGCGCTCGGCCTAGGTACGTTAGCCTTTACTTTCTGGGGATTGTTGCTTGCCTCCGTGCTGTACTCGCTGCCTTTTGTTATTCAGCCTTTGCAGGCAGGTTTTGTTGCGTTAGACCCGACGGTACTGGATGCGGCGGCAACCCTGCGTGCATCACCAGTGGATCGTTTCTTTTCAGTGGTGGTACCGATTTGCCGCCCCGCCTTTTTGACTGCAATCGTGATGGGGTTCGCGCATACGGTGGGTGAGTTTGGCGTGATTCTGATGGTGGGCGGCAATATAGAAGGTGAGACGCGGGTATTGTCCGTCTTGCTGTATGACCGCGTGGAGTCGATGGCCTATACCGAGGCACACTGGATTGCTGGCGGGTTGCTGATATTTTCTTTTGTGATCTTACTGTTGATGCATGCGCTGAGTCACCGACTTGCCAGGCGAGAGGGGCGCGTATGACTCAACTTATTCAGTCAGTGCAGCCAGGATCGGTCAATGAGCGTATTGAATTGTCCTTACGGTTGCGTCGTGCTGATTTTGATCTGGATGTCTCGTTAAATATTCCCGCGCATGGGACAACTGTTTTGTTTGGTCCTTCTGGCGCAGGCAAAACAAGTATTTTGCGAGCGATAGCAGGTTTGGAGCCCGAGGTGCGAGGCGACGTCTGCGTCAAAGGGCGTATCTGGCAATCTGCGGACATATTTGTACCGCCGCACGCGCGACGCGTTGGCTTTGTTTTTCAACACGCTGCACTGCTGCCCCAATTGTCTGTTGAGCAAAATCTTCGTTATGGCTTTACGCGCGTGCAAGGCACCGAACTTGAATTTCGAGAGTGTGTCGAGCAGCTGGATCTGCAAGCGCTGATGCATCGCAAGATTGCGCAGCTCTCAGGTGGAGAACGCCAGCGTGTGGCGATGGGGCGTGCGCTGTTGACGCGTCCCGAAGTGCTGCTGATGGATGAGCCGCTCGCCGCGCTCGATGCAGGCAGACGCACGGAGGTGCTCGGCTATCTGGAGCGCTTGAAACAGGTCACCTCAATTCCGATGATCTATGTCACTCACTCGGTCGACGAAATGTCGCGTTTGGCAGATCATCTCGTGTTGATGAAAGACGGCCGAGTACGTCAGGCGGGCCCTGCACTCGAGGTCATGAATAGTCCTGATGTCCCGTTAGCGTTAAGGGATGATGCGGGTGTGGTCGTGACGGCGCGCGTCAATCGCGTAGATGGTCATGGCTTATTCATGCTTACAACTGATCTGGGCGAGCTCTATGCTCAAGGCGCTGGTCATCAAATCGGCGACCATTTGCGCGTGCGTATTCATGCACGAGATGTCAGTGTGAGCCTGAGCGAGCATCGCGATAGCAGCGTGCTCAATATCCTGCCCGCAACCGTCAAAACCATGCGCCAGATTGTTTCTGGTCAGGTACTGATTGAGCTTGCTGCGGGTGTCAATCAGGATCAGGCATTGTTTGCCAGGATTTCGCACGCCTCTGCGATGCGGTTGCATATCGAAGAGGGCCTGCGTGTCTGGGCGCAGATTAAGGCTGTGGCGTTACTGGCCTGAGTGTTCTTACAAATTAGCCAGTTGTAGCGTAATTGTTTCTATCACGTCGGACCATTGCCCACGTACTGATTGTCTGAATAGCTTCGCGCTCGGGTACCATGGACTGTCTGTTCTGTCTCGCAGCCAGCGCCAGTCGGCAGGCTCCGGGAGCAGGATCCAGGTTGGGATGCCTAAGGCGGCGCTGATATGCGCAACCGATGTATCTACGGTAATCACCAGGTCGAGATTGCAGAGCAGTCCAGCCGTATCGTCGAAATTTTTGAATTCAACACCGGCATTCAAAATTTCCGGGTGAGCCGCTAAGGTCTTTTGATCCGCATCGCGTATTTCTTTTTGCAGCGAGACAAAAACGCAGTCTAGATCAAACATCGGGCTCCATTGCGCAAGCAACATTGAACGATTTTTATCGTTTAAGTGATGCGTGCTGCCTGACCAGCAGAGTCCTACCTTGAGTGTTTTGTTTTTCGGTGCAGCATTATTTTTATTGCTGCGGTCTTGCGTCTTGCGAGCAAGCCAGTGAGACCATTCGTCAACTTTCGCAGGCTGTGCATTCAAATAGTGATGCGCACAAGGGATGCCTGGATGGCGGCCATACAACACATGTGGCAGGCTGAGTAGCGGAATCTGGAAATCAAACGCGTGTAGTGGTGTTTCAGTATCTATAACCAGGTCTGTCGCGGGATATTCTGCGAGTAGTTTTGCAAGCGGAGGCTGGACGCGCAAGATGACCTTGGCGCCAAGGCCCTTGAGTAAATCCAGGTAGCGCACAAACTGAATCGTATCGCCGAGCCCTTGCTCTGCATGGATGAGTAGCCGTTTACCTTTGAGTGGGGCTTTGCCGTTCCATCGAAGACCTTTAACGTCGTGGCTTTGATGCCCATCCTGCCAGCGCCACTCATATTCGCGCCAGCCATGCTCAAAATTCCCAAGCATCAGATTGGTCTGGGCACGGTTGGTGCGAGCGCCAGGGTGCTCTGGCTGGATGCGCAAGGCTTGCTTGAATGCCTCAAACGCGTCTTCAAAGCGCTGCATATCGCGCAAAGCCACACCCATATTCACATAGGCTTCAATAAAATCAGGCTTGAGCGTAATGGCTTGCCGATAGGCTTTTATTTCATCTTCGTAGCGACCCGCATTACCGTGCACCTGTCCCAGGTTGTAATGCAGCAGGGGGTGTTTGGGGGATAGTTTGAGTGCCGCTGAAATGTGACGTAAGGCCTCGCTATGCTGACCCGTTGATGACTGAAGCATGGCGAGCTGATTGAGCGAAGCAATGTCTGCAGGATCTCGCGCGATGGCGCTTTCGCATTGTGCGATTGCTTCGTTGGCGTAGCTCATTATCAGCGCTTTTACTTGATCGCTTCGAGTGTGATTTGGTATTCGGTCACAATGTTATTACGTTCGCTAATCATTTTTACCAGCTCGCGCTCAGTGACTTTCTTTTGCTGGAATAGCATCAGATACTCTTCTTCCAGCATTTGTTTGACATGTTTAATTTCGAAGTTTATGTCGAGATAAATGCCTAAAGGAGTGTTTGGTACACCTTGCGTGGCAAGTTCATGATTCAGCTTTTTACTAAACAAAGATAGTACTTGTGGAGAAATGATCCGAACATGCGTTGGATCACCCATGTAACTATCGTGTCGGGGGTGAGGCACGTTGATCTGGATTTTTGCACCTGCTTTGCAAACACGGTAGAGCTCTTTCATCAAGTTCAGAAAGACCTCTGTATTGCCTCCCATATGCTCCAGTGAATGATTAAACAGAACCTCATCGATTTGGTTTGAATCAAACGGCCAAGGTGTGCGCTCTGCATCCATCACTAGATCAGGTTTTGATTCTGAGTATTTATCAATATTGATAAATCCTTGGACCTTGTTCAGGCCACAGCCAATGTTCAACTTCATATTGTTGTTCTCATTTTGAATGAGGGGAGCAGTAAGCGATCAGTAATAGTCGTAAGGCGTGTCGAAGCCGCCAGGTGAGTAATGGACTGTGGGAATGTTTGTCATGTTTGGCAGGATCGCGACGTCGGACCAGTCCGTGGATGTGCCATCACTCGCGCAGCCTGCAAGGCCA
>CAIPID010000267.1 GCA_903865015.1 uncultured beta proteobacterium
CTAAATCCAGCGTCATTTTTGCCAAAATACCAGCCAGATAATGTGCCGCCTACCATCGCCATCAGCGAATTCATTGCAACCAGACCACTCATTTTGTCGATAGTTTGTGCGCTCATTACGTTAAAACCAAACCAGCCTACAGTCAGAATCCACGCACCAAGTGCCAGAAAAGGTACGCTTGAAGGAGGGTGCGCTGACATACGACCGTCTTTGCGGTAGCGTCCCATTCTGGCGCCGAGCAGCACAATCGCAGGCAAGGCGATCCAGCCCCCCATTGCATGCACGACAACGGAGCCTGCAAAATCATGGAACTCTTCGCCGGTCAATGCTTTAATCCATGGCTGAAAACCTAAGCGATGCTCAGGATTCCAGACCATCCCTTCAAATAAGGGATAAACAAGTCCGACCAGTAAAAAAGTCGCGAGTAGTTGAGGGTTGAATTTTGAACGCTCTGCAATTCCGCCTGAAATGATCGCTGGAATTGCTGCGGCGAAGGTCAGCAGAAAAAAGAATTTGACTAATTCAAAGCCACTTTTTTCGGACAAGACTTCAGCGCTTGACCAAAAATCTGTACCATAAGCGATGGTGTAACCGATGAAAAAGTAGGCGATCGTCGAGACTGAAAAATCGACAAGAATTTTGACGAGCGCGTTCACCTGGTTTTTTTCTCTGACGGTGCCAAGCTCTAAAAATGCGAAGCCTGCGTGCATCGCTAATATCATGATCGCGCCGAGCAAAATAAATAGCGCGTCAATACCTGTTTTCAAATTTTCCACAACGGCCTCGGATTAATGTTTTGCACTATAAGAGAGCTATTACGCACCACAATGGTGTTTAAATTGCACCAAAATGTAACATTGCATCTTAGCGCATAAATTGTGCATAATAAAATAGTTCAAATAAAACAAATAGTTGCGTAGCAATCGGAGATAGAAAGTCATGAAAAAATATGAAATTGCGACCATAGAGGGTGATGGAATCGGACCTGAGGTGTGTCAGGCAGCCGTTCAAGTTCTAAAGGAAGCATGTGGCAGTAGTCAGTTAGTTTTTAATGACTTTCCTGGTGGCGCCGCGCACTATGTGAAATCTGGTTCGGTCTTGCCTGAAGAAACCTACGAGGCGTGTAAAACGTCTGCGGCAATCTTGCATGGCGCTGCTGGTTTGCCTGAGGTGACCTATCCTGACGGAACTGAAGTTGGTAACGATTTGCACTTACAACTCAGATTCAAGCTTGATTTATATGCAAACGTGCGTCCGATCCGGCTGTATCAGGGGGATTTTTCACCCCTTAAAAATCGTGCTGCGGGAGATATTGACTACATCATCGTGCGTGAGAACACCGAGGGCTTGTATGCGAGTCGTGGGGCGGGCATTTTGTTGAGAGGTGAGGTCGCGACCGATACGCTGGTGATGACCCGTAAAGGTGTTGAGCGCGTTGCCAGATTTGCATTTGAGCTTTCACGCAAACGCCATGGTGCTCCAGCCGATGGCGTGAAACGCATGACAGTCTGCGATAAGGCGAATATTCTGCGCACCTATGCGTTTTTCAGGTCAATCTGCGATGAGGTCGCGCTCGACTATCCGGATGTTGCGATTGATTATGCCTACGCGGATGCAATAACGGTCCATCTGGTGAAACGTCCGGATTTTTATGATGTGATCGTTGCCGAAAACATGTTTGGAGATATCATTTCCGATTTGGGTGCGGCTACAGTAGGCGGCATGGGCATCGCACCGTCGGGTGAGTTGGGAGATCATCACGGATTATTTCAGGGAGCACACGGCTCAGCCCCGGACATAACAGGTCTAAATGTCGCAAGCCCGCTCGCAACGATTTTGTCAGGTGCTTTTATGCTGCGCTGGCTGGGAGATCGCCATGCAGATTCAGACTTAATTGATGCGGCTGCCCGTATCGAAAAATCTGTGGAATTGACCTTATCCCAAGGGCAGGTGATTCCGAGAGATCTTGGCGGCCATGCTTCTTGCACGGATGTAACGTCTGCCATCTGCAGAAATCTGAAGGCTTGATCTTCATTTTTATCAATATTCAGGGCGTTGCATCTATATATATAGAAAATCCGGTTTGCATGGGTTTACCCGTATAAAATACAACGATCATCTATTGTTTAGGAAGTCACCGATGTTTGATGTTGCTCGCATGTATGTTCAGGACAAATCTTTGTCTGGCAGCAAAAAAATTCGCTGGTTTCCAAATGTAGTTTTAGGTTGTCTGTCTGGACTAATGATCCACGGTGCTGCTCTTGCTCAGGAGGGGGCACCAAAGCCTCAGGGAATGCCGGTTGCGGCGATCGAAGCGTCGCTGACTTCGGTTCCTAATGTGATCGAGGTCACCGCCCAGGCAGAAGGCGCCAAGGAGGCGGAGGTCAGGGCTCGGGTGGCTGGCATTCTGGTCAAGCGTCTCTACGAAGAAGGTGAACGAGTCAAAGAGGGGCAGCCGCTTTTTCAGATTGATCCGGAGCCCTATAAGATCGCACTGGAAGAGTCGCAAGCCCGTGCTAAGCAAACGGCACGCGAGGCTTCCCGGTTAAAAGGCCTGTTTGCTAAACAAGCAGTGAGTCGTAAAGAATTTGATGATGCGACCTCAGCTAACGAAGTGGCGCAGGCGAATCTTAAAACCGCACAGCTGAATCTTAAATGGTCTACCGTCACGGCCCCGATGAGTGGCGTGAGTGGTCGCGCACAACGCTCCGAGGGCAACCTCATTACAACCGCGAGTGATGGCAGTTTGTTGACAACGATCTATCAGGTCGATCCGATTTGGGTGCGATTTGGTCTGTCCTCGAGCGATACTTCTAAACTTCCTGGTGGACGACTGGATGCGTCAGTGCCTACAAGCGTAGAGATTTTCACACCTGATGGAAAACTTTATCCTCAAAAAGGGAAGATAAATTTCCTCTCAACATTCATCGATCCAAAGCTTGGCACGCAACAATTACGTGCCGAATTTCCAAACCCAACACAGCAAATCTTGCCAGGTCAGTTTGTAAAGATCAGGATTACGACGGGCAAAATTGAAAATGTATTTTTAGTTCCCCAGGCGGCTGTGATCCAGACTGAACGGGGTTTCATGGTCTGGACGGTTGGCGCTGACAATAAGGTTGTGCCAACCCCATTAACAATGGGTAACTGGATTGGAAAGAACTGGGTCGTTTTGTCGGGCCTGAAAGCTGGCGATAAAGTAGTGATCGATAACATTATCAAAATTCGACCCGGTGCCGTCGTCGCCCCCAATGTGGTTCCGCTTGATCCTGTAGCCGCGGTACCAGCCGCGGCAAATGCGAATGTTCCTGCTAAGGAAGCTAAATGAGTTTTTCAAGCTTCTTTATTAGCCGTCCGATTTTTTCAGCGGTTATTTCCATCACGATTGTGATCGCAGGCTTGATGGCCGTACGAGGTTTACCGATTGCGCAGTACCCTGAAATCGCTCCGCCAACGGTGATTATTTCCGCAAATTATCCGGGCGCCTCTACTGAAACACTGACGAGAACTGTTGCAGGTCCGATTGAGGAGCAACTCGCGGGTGTTGAGAATTTACTTTATTTCAACTCCACCGCCGCCTCAAACGGTCAGTTAACTATTACAGCTACGTTTGAAGTAGGAACCAACGTTGATATTGCGACAGTCAACGTCAATAACCGGGTCAAAATCGCAGAGCCTCGATTGCCTGACATCGTGCGGCAGTACGGAGTGACAGCACAAAAAAGATCGAATGATATCTTGCTCGTGACGGCGATTACCGCGCCTCAGGGCGATTTTTCGGCCTTGTATCTTTCAAACTATGCGCTGATTAATGTGCTGGATGAGCTCAAGCGATTGCCTGGGGTCGGAGACGCGCAGATCTTTGGCGCAAAAGACTATTCGATGCGTATCTGGTTGAATCCGGACCGCATGGCCCAGCTCGGTGTAACGGCAGGCGATATCGCAAATGCTGTCGCTGCTCAAAACAAACAGAACGTAGCCGGCAAAGTCGGGCAGGAGCCTGCTCCGCAAGGTCAGCAGTTAGTCTATACCGTCACAGCCAAGGGTCGTTTGCTCACGCCAGAGCAGTTTGGCGATATCGTCATCCGTTCATCCGGACCGGGCGGCGTGCTGCGACTCAAAGATGTCGCGCGTATAGAACTCGATGCCGCTAATTATGATGTCAATACAACGCTTGTTGGACAGCCCGTTGCAATCGTCGCTATCTTTTTGCAATCAGGCGCCAATGCCCTGAATGTTGCAGATCGTGTGAAAAGCACAATGGAGGACATCAAGAAAAAATTTCCACCCGGTATTGATTATGTGATTCCGTTCGATACCACGAAATTCGTCGATGCTTCGATACATGAAGTTGTGATGACGCTCGTCGAAGCGATGGTACTGGTAGGCCTTGTCGTATTCCTCTTTCTGCAAAACTGGCGCGCAACACTTATCCCCTTGATTGCTGTCCCGGTATCTTTGATCGGTACTTTTGCAGGGCTGTGGTTATTTGGTTTCTCCGTCAATACGCTCACGTTATTCGCGATGGTGCTGGCAATCGGTATCGTTGTCGATGATGCCATTGTTGTGCTCGAAAACGTTGAGCGGCTCATGGCGGAGTTGCACATGTCTCCTAAAGCTGCTGCTTACGAGGCGATGCGCGAGGTTTCGGGTGCCGTGGTTGCGATTGTGCTGGTACTTGCAGCTGTGTTTGTCCCGGTAGCTTTCCTAGGTGGTATAGCAGGAAAGCTCTATCAGCAATTTGCAGTGACAGTTGCGCTTGCAGTGTTTTTGTCGGGCATTGTGGCGCTGACACTCACTCCGGCACTGTGTGCCGTGCTACTCAAACCTACGCACACGGAACCCAAAGGCTTTAAGTGGTTTAATCGCGCGTTTGCTTCCCTGACGGATCAGTATGCAAAGCTCGTGAACCTGACGCTCCACCACCGTATTCTCGGTGCTAGCGTATTCGCTGCTGTAAGTGTTGCGTGTGTCGTTTTATTCAAAATGGTGCCCGGTGGCTTTGTACCCGCAGAAGATCAGGGTTATCTGATCAGTGCGCTTGTCTTGCCTGACGGTGCCAGCTTGCAACGTACGGAGAAAACTGGTTCGGCGTTTCAGCAAGCCGTTGTTCAGGATCCGGCGGTTGCCCGCGTCTTTGTTATCGCGGGTAATGACATCATCGGTGGTGGAGTCAAAAGCAATGCGGGGACCATTTTTATCCCGCTTAAGGACTGGAAAGAACGTACGAGTAGCGCTGAGGACCTTGCAAAAAAATTCACCGGCTTAGGGATGAGTTTTCCTGATGGGATGGCGCTTGTTTTTAATCCCCCACCTATTCGAGGGTTGGGTTCGGCTGGTGGTTTTGAGTTTTACGTTCAATCCAAAGGTGAGCCAGATGCTGCAAAGTTAGCCGCGGTCACGGGTGGATTTATTGAGGCCTTAAAAAAGCGGCCAGAGTTAACTGGCATCAATACCTTTTTCAGGCCTACTGCCCCTCAGCTTTTCGTCGAAGTAGACGAAGCAAAAGCCTTGTCACTTGGCATCCCGGCTGCCGATGTCTATCTGAGTCTGCAAACCATGATGGGTGCGCTCTATGTTAATGACTTTAACTTGAGTGGCAGAACCTACCGGGTTCAGTTGCAAGCTGATTCGCAATTCAGGGCCAATCCAACCGATGTCGGACAGATTTTTGTGCGGGCAGATAACGGCAGCATGGTGCCTGTTTCTGCGCTGATCAATATTAAGCAGATCGTGGGGCCCGAGCAGTTAGAGCGCTTCAATGGCTTTCTTGCTGCAAAAGTGTTGGGTAGCGGTGTTGTAGGAATTAGTTCTGGCGAGGCGATTGATATTGTGCAGCAAGTTGCTCGAGAAACATTGCCCGCCACTTACGAGTTGGCATGGTCAGGCCAGGCCTATCAGCAAATCCGTACAGGTACGACCTCCGGTGTGGCGTTTGTATTTGGTTTGATTATGGTTTTCCTTATTCTGGCGGCACAGTACGAGCGCTGGTCTTTACCGCTCGCCGTATTGCTTGCAGTGCCCTTTGCTATTTGTGGTGCGCTCATCTCCGTATTGATTCGCGGCATGCCAAACGATATTTACTTCCAGATTGGATTGGTTGTGCTGGTTGGGTTGTCGGCTAAGAATGCTATTTTGATTATTGAATTCGCCGCACAGAAACGGGCTTTGGGGATGAGTAATATCGATGCTGCCCTTACTGCAGCAAGGCAGCGTTTCAGACCGATCGTCATGACGTCTCTTGCATTTATTCTCGGTGTGTTTCCGCTTGTTATTTCATCTGGTGCGGGAGCGGCTGCGCGTCGCTCAATGGGTACCGGTGTATTTGGAGGTATGCTCGCATCGACCTTTATCGCAACGATTTTTGTTCCGATGTTTTTTACCTGGCTTGCACGCGGCAAGGCTGCCCCAAGCGATATTCCTCTGGGGGAATCCCCCACCGTGCTTGCAGATCGTTCAACCGAGGAGAAAGCACCTTGATGAACGCTAGCTTGTTATTACGCGCGCAGGGACATAAAGTGAAATGGTGCGTTGGTTTATTGCTTGCCGTGAGTATGGGCGGCTGCACGCTTGGTCCCGATTATGTTCGCCCAGAAATGCCGTTGCCTGATGCGTACCGTAAATCAGTCGCTGACGATCTGATCCAGTCAAAGGATGCTGTGCCGATGGCACCTATCAAAAGAGACTGGTGGACACTTTTTAATGACAGCCAGCTCGATACCCTGATGCAGACTGCATTGGTTGACAATGCTGATGTTCAGATTGCGATAGCGAGGCTTGCACAAGCTGAGGCCTTAGCCAAGCAAGCGGGTGCGGCACTTTACCCAACGCTTAATCTCGGAGCAAGTGGTACACGCGCTTCGTCAGGGACAGTCGCGACAACAACAGGTGTGGCGGTTTCTGCAAATACAACGCAGGCAGCGTTTTCAACTTCGTACGAGTTGGATGTCTGGGGACGCGTACGTCGAAATATCGAGTCTGCAACATCTCTTGTGGATGCCAGTCGATATGATCAGGTGAGTGTGAATCTGACCCTCTCCGGGTTAGTGGCTAACACTTATCTGCGACTGCGTTCGTTAGACGCGCAAATAGCTGTATTGAAAGACTCTGTCGTGACTCGTGAACATTCTTTACGTGTTGCACAGGCTAAATTCGATGGCGGATTAATTTCGCCGATTGATGTCAGTCAGGCAACTTCTGCCCTGGCAAGTGCCCAGGCCACTCTCTCTGAGGTCACCAGGCAGCGCGGTATCGTGCAAAACCAGTTAGGGGTCCTGACAGGCAAGCTGGATCTGATGGTGGACGCCGGAGATATTCGAACACTACCTCTCGCCCCATTGCCTCCTGCAGGATTGCCCTCAAGTTTGCTGGAAAATAGACCTGATGTGAATCGCGCTGAACAAGAGCTCAAGGCAGCCAATGCGCGAATCGGCGTGGCAACTGCGGGCTTGTTTCCAACGATTTCTCTGACAGGTCTTTTTGGCGCGCAAAGTGTCGATTTCAGTGCTTTCCTGTCAGGGCAAAGTGCAGTGTGGTCGGCGGGTCTTGGACTCGTACAACCGATTTTTTCAGGAGGTTTGCTGCAAGGACGCCTTGATTTTGCCAATGCTCAGCAACAAGAGTTACTCGGTAATTATGTAAAAGTTGTCCGAGGGGCTTTCGGTGAGGTGAGCGATGCGCTGGTATCTGTCAGGCAGACACTGACGACTGAGGAATATTTGAATGTTCAGGTGCAGGCGGCCACCAAGGCGCAAAGTCTGGCCGTTTTACGTTACGAGGCGGGCTATGTCGACTTTCTCAGCGTGTTGGAGTCGCAACGTGTTGCGAATGATGCGAATCTTGCCTACGTGATCAACCGTTCTGCGCGATTGCAAGCGAGCGTTGACTTGTTTAAAGCCTTAGGTGGAGGTTGGACCGCGAAGCCCTGATCGATTTTCGCGGTTTCATTCACTTGAGTAAATCATACAGGAGCCAAACGGCTCCTGTTCCTATTAAGCCCCACCAGAGAATGAGCGTGGTTCTTGATTTGGAGAGACTGCTACTTTTTTTAAGGGTACGTGTGACAAAGTCTCTGGAGGGATGTCCTGTCAGGTAAGCGTAGACAATCCAAGCGGCAAGCGCGAACATTAAAAATTTAAAAGCGGTTGCGTACATTGTTGCTTAGACCAATTTTGCAACGACGCGGGCGTGAGCGACTTCACCGTTAACGAACTTTTCCTGATTGGATTCTATTTCGTCCAGATCGTAGAGATAGTTCACCATTAGACCCGCGGATTCGCGCAAGCCCTTTTTAGACAAATCTGCAGCCCAATTGATGCGATTGAGTTTTGCACCATTACCAAGATGAAAGTTGGCGACTGAATTGCCGCCGCGCTGCGTAGAAAAGTACAGAAGATAAATCGCACATAGAGAATTCAACGCCTCGCGCTCGAGCTCTGTGCTGCTATCAGGCGTCCAGCCATCCATCAGACGCTGAGGCCAAGTCTTGCCTTTCAGGCTAATAGTTTGCAGTGCTTTCTCAAAGCGTATCAAGGCCGTAGGGTGATTTGTCAGCGCCGTCGTGTCAGGTGTGCGAGCAAGCCACTCGGTAAAGCCCGGGATCGGAGATAGTGTGACAAAAGTTTTAAGGCTAGGGAACTCTGCTTTAAGGTGATCAGCGACACGTTTAATTAGAAAGTTTCCAAGTGATACGCCACGCAGGCCCGATTCACAATTACTGATTGAATAAAAACAGGCTACTTTAAATTTTGATCCCTCGATTGGCAATGATTTTTTATCAACGAGCGGTCCGATTGCAGAAGGTATTTCTGCGAGCAGCGCTACTTCGACAAAAATAAGTGGCTCATCGGGCAGTTGAGGGTGAAAAAATGCAAAACAGCGACGGTCTGGCTGCAGGCGACGACGCAAGTCATCCCAGCCATCAATGGCGTGTACAGCCTCGTGTTGAATGATTTTTTCGAGTACGTGCGCGGGTGAACGCCAGTCAACCTGGTGCATTTTCAGAAAACCAGGGTTAAACCATGATGACAATAGATGTCGTATATCGTAATCAAGCGCAGCAAGCTCGGGGCGTTTGTCCAGCAGTTTGAGCAGCTCCCGGCGCATCGTAACCACTGCGCGCGTGCCGCCTGGCGCACGGTTGATCCTGCGTAAAAGTTCCTGCCTGGGAGATTCGGATATTTTAGTCAGCGCAATCAAATTTTTAGCCGTCGGCTTGTCTGCATAAGCTTGGGCTGCCAATAATATCGCCTGGGCATCCGGACTGTATTTTTCTGCTAGCGTTGTATAGAGCTCGGTGCGATTGGTTTCGTCCAGATTCTGAAATTGTTGAATCACGTCCTGCGCCATGCTGGAGCTGTTGGATTCTCCGCGCTCGGACATGAGCCGTTTGATCGCAAGATGAGCTTTCGATAATTGTCGTGATTGAACAATTTTTCCTAACAGTGACATGCGATACTCCGATGGCTACGCAGAACAACTCTACATTATGGTGTCATCATAAAGGTAATGAAGACAATTTGGCGCCGATTTTCAAAAACAAAAGCGCTCGATTTCTTTGATCACCTGTGTCGGCTGTTCTTTTTGAGGAAAGTGTCCGGCGCGCTCAATTAAAACCCTTTCATAGCGCCCGGAAAAGAATCGCTCCTTACCCGCCGACATGTCCGGATTGCTGCAGTAATCTTGCGCGCCATGCATCACGAGAGTAGGGGTTGAAATAATAGGTGCTGGGTTGAGTTTGGCATCTTCCTCTGCGTATTCAGAAAAAGTAGGTGCATGCCCCCAGCGCTGCTGATAGGAGTGCAAGACAATATCTGGCCAGTCAGGGTTTTCAAACGCAAGGGCTGTTTCGTTAAAGTCGGCTTCGGTATACCAACCTGTCGGTGACCAGGTGTCCCACATCATCTTGGCAAAACCTTTGCCATCCGTACGTACCGCTTTCTCGCCTCGCTCTGTCGCCATAAACCAGTGATACCAATAGCTCCGTGTTTGGGCGTAACTCAGTGATTGATTGGGATCATTCGTGCCATACCCGACAGAAAGCATAATGAGGTGAGAAGCCACACCGGGTCTGAGTCCGACGGCATTGGCTACTGCGCGCGCACCCCAGTCGTGGCCAACCAGAATAGGGTTGGTGAGCGCAAGAGCATCGATGAAATCGAGCATGTCACGACCTAGGGACGCGAGTTGTCCGCTGCGAGGCGTTTGTTCGGATAGAAAGCGCGTACCTGCAAACCCACGCAGCGCAGGCGCAACGATACGGCACCCTTGCGCTGCGAGGGCTTGTGCGACAGGTGTCCACGTGATCGGCGCATCAGGCCAGCCATGGGCCAGCACAATTGTTTTCTTGCCATCAGGATTCCACTCAAGATATTCAATCTCAAGAAGGGGGGTCAGGATAGTTTTTTTTGTGTATGTGCTCATGATGACTGATCCGGAGTTAATCCACGCAATCCCGCGCGGATGGCAGCTTGTTGAATAAATAATTTTTTTTGCATGTCATCGGCGAAAACTTGAAGATAGGGTAGTGCAGACCGACGTTTAATAGGGATGCCGATTGAAATTTTTTCAATACCCCAAGCGCCATTCAGCACGCATGATCCGGGGAGTTGATCGCAGAGCTCAAATAGTATCGCTTTGTTTGTGGCGAATGCATCGATAATCCCCGTGCGCATCTTGTCCGCGGCGTCTTTCAGATTGTCTGCTGAAATGACGCTCGCTTGTTTGAGTAGTTTTGGCAAAACACTTTCTGAAGTGCTCCCAGCACTTACGCCGATCTTGAGGTGTGGCTGGTCAATTGAATCGGCGTGCTCGATGTTGGAGTTAGCGCCAACAAGATATCCTTGTTCGATGCGTAATACGGGTTGCGTGAAGGCCAGATATGCCGCACGGCTAGGCGTAGCATTGGCCAATAGGAAATCGACTTGATCATCCTTCGCCGCTGCAAGCACCTCACCATTCGATTTGAAAAATACAGGTTTAAATTCAACGCCTAGTCTCTGCGCGAGCGCCTGGCCAAGCTCATAACCCACGCCTTTGTCCGGCTGCGGTGGCGTGGAGGGAATAAACGAGTTCGGGCTACCAGGATAGAGCCCGGCACGCAGAGTTCCGTTGGGGGCGATCAGGTGACAGATTTCGGAAAATATTTTGGTTGAGATGTTTTCTTCAGTCATGAACAGCAATGGCGTTATTCAATAGGTGGGCAGGATCAACTTGTTGTATTAAAAAGTTAACTGATCCGCGCGCTTTAAGCCAGTGTTATTCCGCGCTATGCTTGGTCGACTCCTATATCTACGAAGATCCTCATGCTGATTTCACGGTCGTTCACAGAATTGATGTTTTATCGCGTCTCGCTGACTCTGAGCTATCAGATTCTGGCCGTGACAGTCGGCTGGCATATTTATGAGATTACACATGATCCGATTTCGTTGGGTTTAATTGGTCTGGCAGAGGTGATCCCTTATTTTTGTAGCGCATTGTTTGCTGGGCACGCTGTAGATGTCATGTCCAAGCGACGTATCGCAATTTTTGGATGCCTGATCCACGCGGTGATTGCCGGACTGATGGTGGTCGTGACACTCGACACTATGCATTTGTTTAGCCAGCATGCGCGATGGTTTATTTATTTTGGAATTGGTCTGGCAGGATTAGCGCGTGCTTTTTTACGTCCAACGTATCAGGTTCTATTTGCACAAGTATTGGATCGTAAAGACTTTGCACGGGGCTCGGCTGTTGGTACCGTTATTTTTCAGGTATCGCAAGTCGCAGGGCCCGCGCTGGGCGGTGTGTTAATCGCCTGGAGTGGTCTGGTTTGGGCCTACGCAGCATCGGGTCTGTTCGCGCTATGTGGTGTGGTTTCTTTGTTACTCCTGACGATTCGGGAGGAATTAACAGATATTAAGAATCCCTCCGTGTGGCAAGGCATTGTCCAGGGACTGCGATTTGTTTTTACCAAGCAGCTCATGCTTGCAGCAATGGCGCTAGATATGTTCGCTGTCCTGTTTGGTGGCGCAGTTTCCATGCTGCCGGCATTTATAGATGAAATTCTGCAAGGCAGCCCTGAAAATCTAGGCGTCTTACGCGCCGCACCTGCGTTAGGTTCTGCATTGATTGGCGTATGGTTAGCAAGAGTGCCGATTGATCTTCACGCCGGGAAGCTAATGCTTGCAGCGGTAGCTGGTTTTGGATTGGCAGTGATCGCTTTTGGATTTTCGACCAGTCTCTGGGTCGCTGCGACATGTCTTTTATTTACGGGAATATTTGATGGCATTTCGGTGGTTGTACGTTCCACTGTGTTTCAGCTGATTACTCCGGACAATATGCGGGGCAGAGTCTCGGCAATTAACGGCATTTTTATTGGCTCATCCAACGAAATCGGTGCGCTTGAATCAGGCCTGGCTGCAAGCCTGATGGGGTTGAGCGCCTCGATTATTTTTGGTGGCGTAACGACTCTGCTGGTTGTAATTGTTTGCTGGTTCGCAGCACCCCAATTACGTAATTTGCATATTAATCACTTGCATGAAAAACCTACCTGAATGAAGACCCTCTCGCCATCGGACTTAGTCGCCACCGCGCGCGGGACCGAAGATTTCTTCATCTGTTGGCATCCTTGGGGCCGGTGCCTTGGGCATGCCGTCCCAGCCACCACCTAACGCTTTGATTAATGCAACATTGGCAAGAAACTGATTGCCGTGGATTTGCCACTTAACACGCAGTGCGTTAAGTTGCGTCTGTTGAATCAATGCAAGTGTTTGCGCATTATCCAGGCCCGCTTCGTAACGTATCAGACTGGTTTGATAGGCTTTGTTGTAGTTTTTTACGCCGTCGTCCTGTTTAACTCTGGCACGATCATACTGTTGCAAGTTGCTCATCGCATCTTGCGTTTCCTGTATGGCTACAAGGATGGATTGCTTGTAGTTTGCCAATGTCAGCGAGTAGCCAGCTTTCGCGAAACGATAGTTGGCACTTGTTCGTCCCGCATCGAAAATAGTCTGCGTTGCGCTCAAACCAATCGCCCAGATCAGCGAGGGTGTATTGAGCAACGTTGTTACGCCTGTCGAATCAGAGCCAATAAATGCAGGCGCGACAAGTAAAGATGGAAAAAAGGCGGCTTTGGCAACACCAATCTGTGCGTTCGCTGCAACCATCGCGCGCTCAGCCGCCGCGATGTCTGGACGTCTTTCAAGCAAAGAGGAGGGCAGGCTGACAGGAAACGCAGGCATCGAGGTCGGCAGGCGACCTGAAGCGATCTTAAAGCTGGCTGCGGGCGTTCCGGTCAATGTTGCCAGCAAATTTTCTTGAAGATTACGTTGCGACTTTAAAATCTCTAACTGCGCGCCCGTTGTTTCAGTTAAAGCTGATTGTTGTGATAACTCGGTACGACCAGCCGCACCCTCGGCGTAACGTTTTTCAATGATGGTTCGTAGTTTTTCTTGCAGACCCACCACGATCGTAAGCACCCTGATTTCTTCGTCGTATTGACGCAGTAAAAAGTAAGAGCTCGCGACTTGGGCACTCAACAATAATTTGACGTTTTCAGTATCCGCGACCGCTTGCTCAGCCGTGTTGCGAGCAGCTTCGACGTCACGTCTGACTTTGCCGAGCCAGTCTATCTCATAGCTCATCTGCGCAACGGGACGAAATTCGTTTTGTACAGTCTGATAATTGATCGTGTCGTAAGTTGTGCCAGGCCGATTCGCCGAGGTCAGTGTCCGTGTGCCCACAGCACCTGCGGTAATCGTGGGAAAGAGTGCGGCACCGCGCGCGTCACTTTGCGCTGCCGCCTGATCGAGTCTGGCAATCGAGGCTTGTAGCGTAAAGTTGTTCGTCAATGATTGGGTAATCAACTCATCAAGCGTGGCGTCATCATAGGCGATCCACCACTTGGTTTTCGGCAGATCGTCCGCAGGCGCGGCTTCTTTCCACATGGCGGGGTTTGCGCCTGGCAACGTTTTCCAGTTATCAGGCATGTCCGCGAGGGCTGGACGCTCGTAGTCCGGACCAATCGGGGCGCACCCGGCGCAGGCTAGTGCAATCAGACAATAGGCAAGCTTACTTTTCATGAGCCACGCTTCGCGGGTGGTGCCGGTGGCGTTTCGATGACCACAGCTTGTCCTGACACGATCGAGTCGGGTGGATTCAAAATGACTTCGTCATTCGCAGTGACGCCGCTTCTTACTTCAACAGACATGCCATAGTCGATACCAAGGCTGACCTTTTTCTTTTCAGCTTTGCCGTCGACAACCACTGCTACATAAGGACCTCCGGAACCGAAAATAAGTGCGTTGGTGGGGACGGTCAGTGTGTTGCCGGAATCAATTTTCAATGCCGCTTCGATGTAGGCGCCGGGCATCAACGCGTGATTAGCATTGGGGACCTCAATATCAACCTGCAGTGTCCGGGTATTGGTATCGATTGCACCCGCAGTGCGAGCGATGCGTGCTTTGATTGGTTTGTCAGGGGCGTTCGTCTGAAAGATATCAATTTCCTCGCCCACGCGGACTTGGGGTGCGCGATCTTGCGGCAAGTAAACATAGACGTGCAGTTTATCCAGATGAGCCATTGAGAACATGGCTTGAGCCGTACCCGTATTGCCCGCGTTGACCAGGTCTCCTACGTTGATATTACGTCGTGTGACCGTACCATCAAAAGGGGCTACGACCGTGCCAAAGCTTTGCTGGTCGCGCAGGCGTTTGAGCACAGCCTCGGTTTGTTTGTAAATGCCCGTTTTCTCGTCGAGCTCTTGCTGAGAGACCGCATCTTGTTCGCGCAAACGTTTCCAGCGCTGGTAGACAGTTTTTGCCAGCTCAAAGTTGGCGGTGGCTTCTTCGACTTGCTTGTTGACTTCAGGGATGTCGAGCACGGCGAGGGTTTCACCTTTCTTTGCCGTATCACCAATATCCTTGAACCACTGTTTCACGTAGCCGTTTACGCGTGAATAAATCTGGGCTTCATTGATGCCTAAAAGCGTTCCAGGCAATACAACTTTTGCTGTGGTGCCAGATTTACCTGCTGGTGCGGGTTTAGCGACAAGCACGTGCAATAGAACATTTTGTTCCGCACGGGCTGCCAGCACGTCACCGTAGGACCAGCGTGAAAAGAGCGTTTTTCCCAGACCAAACATCATCAGTAAAACGATGACAATGGTGATGTTGCGAGTCATGCGCAACACCTTTGATTTGCTCTGGTCATTATCCGGGCCATGCAGATGGAATTCTGGCAGGCCGTTGTGAGCATGGCGTTGTTCGGTCATGTTGAAGCTTCCGTGTGTGCATGCCGATTTGCGAGCATGCGATGGAACGATGCAAAGACAACTGGTACGAATAACACAGTTGAAATAGTTGCGAAGATTAGACCGCCAATGACAGCGCGTCCGAGAGGTGCGTTTTGTTCAGAGCCTTCGCCAACGCCAATCGCCATGGGAATCATACCGATGATCATGGCCAGCGCCGTCATCAGGACAGGACGCAGACGGGTTGAGCCTGCTTCGAGCGCGGCAGACAATGGCGGAAGCCCCTCGCTGAGCCTTTGTCTGGCGAATGAAACAACCAGCACGCTGTTGGCTGTAGCTACCCCCATGGTCATGATGGCTCCGGTGAGGGCGGGGACGCTCAGATTCGTGCCTGTCAGAATCAGCATCCACGCGATACCCGCGAGCGCTGCAATCAGGGCTGTGATGATGATGAACGGGTCAAGCCAGGACTGGAAATTCACCACGATCAGCAAATAAACAAGAATGATCGCGCCAATCAGACCAAGTCCAAGGCCCATGTAAGAGTTTTGCATGGTTTCAACCTGTCCACGCATCACAATTTTGCTGCCGCGAGGCAACTCTGGTATGGCCTCGTCCATCACGACTTGAATGTCTTTTGCGACGGAGGCTAAGTCGCGTCCACGCACGTTGGCATAAATATCAATGGAGGGCAGGATGTTGTAACGGGTTAGCAATGCGAATTCGGTTGTAGGCGTTGCGGAAACCAGATTGCCAAGTAGTTGCGGACCTTTACCTGTTGTTGCGTTGACTGCCGCCGAAGCCGCGGAGGCGGCTGCGGTGGAGGGGCCAACAGGCAAGCGTAGCAAATCATCGATCGATTCGATTTTCGATTGAGGTGCCTGTACCTGGATGGAATAGTTAATGCTGTTTGCAGGGTTCAACCAGAAAGACGGGGAAGTTTGCGCACTGCCAGACAATGGCAGCAAGACGTTTTGCGCAAGATCCGCAGGTGTCAGGCCAATTCCTTGCATGCGTGTGCGATCCATCTTCAGTGCAATCGACGGAGTATCCAGACGTTGGTGAATGTGGACATCCGCAGCGCCTTTAATTGCCGAAATTTTATTAACTAGCTTGCCAGCGAGTTGCTGGTTGGCGGGGTAGTTCGGGCCGACAATCTGTACATCAATCGCGGAAGGTATACCGAAATTCAAAATTTGCGTAACGATATCCGCAGGCTGGAAAAAGAACTCAATACCTGGGAAATTTTTGCGTAGTACCGGGATTAATTCTTCGATATATTCTTCGCTAGGTTTGTGTCCGTGTTTGAGCGATATCAGTATGTCGGCATCAAAGGATCCGATTGTTCCCGAGCTACTGTAAGAGAGGTTGATACCGCTATTGGGTAAACCAACGTTATCAAGGATCGCCTCAAGATCTTTTTCTGGAATGACTTTGCGAATTACCGCCTCGACATCGTCTGCGATCACGGCCGTTCTTTCAACTCTAGTGCCACTTGGTGCACGCATATGTAACTTGATCTGCCCTGTATCGACTGTTGGAAACAGATCTCGGCCAAGCAGCATGAAAATACCGCAAGACAGAATGCAAAACGTTAAAAACCCACCAATAAATTGCTTGCGGTGCGTCAATAAACTGCTCAGCAGCAAGACATAGTTGGTACGGAATTTTTCAAACTGATGGTTAAAACGCTCGTGTACGCTATAAATCCAGCGTGTGACACGCCCTGGATCTCCCTGATTTCTCAACAACAACAATGCCATAGTCGGCACAAGTGTTCGCGACAGAATATAAGAGGCCAGCATCGCAAAAATAACGGCTTCGGCAAGAGGCACGAACAGATAGCGCGCAACACCACCCAAAAAGAACATCGGCACAAATACGATACAAATACAGAGCGTCGATACGAACGCAGGGACAGCAATTTCGCCAGCGCCATCCATGATGGAGTCGTATAGACCTTTGCCCATGTGCAGATGACGTTCGATATTTTCAATCGTCACGGTTGCGTCGTCGACCAGAATTCCTACGGCGAGTGCCAGGCCTCCCAGCGTCATAATGTTGATGGTTTCGCCCAGCATCTGTAAAACGATGAGGGATGAAAAAATAGATAACGGAATAGATATAGCAATGATCGTGGTGGTGCGCCAGTTGCCCAGGAACAGCAAGAGCATGATCGCGGTCAGGGCCGCGGCGATGAGTGCTTCGTGGATCACACCTGCGATCGCTTCTTTGACGAATATCGACTGATCTGCAAGTAACTTGACTTCAATACCCTCAGGTAACAAAGGAAGTAAAGAGGGTAGTTTTTGTTTGAGGTTGTTTACAACGTCAAGCGTGGAGGCGCCGCCGTTTTTAAGCGCGGTCAGCAATAGACCTCGCTGACCATTTTGTCTGACAATATTGATTTGTGGCGAAAACCCGTCCCGAACGTGAGCGACTTCTCGTAAATATGTCGTTGCCCCATTGATTGTTTTGACTGGAATGTCGTTAAGTCCCTCGATCGTCGTTGGGGAGGCATTCAGGGAAATATTAAATTCAGTATCACCAATTTTGCTGGTGCCGGAAGGTAGCGTCAGGTTTTGCGTGGTAATCGCGTTAATTACGTCAGATGAGGTCATGCCTTTGGCGAGCAGTGCCTGAGGATCAATATCCACAGAGACGGCGCGTACTTTACCGCCGTAAGGGAAGGGCATCGCAATGCCTGGAATTGTCACGATCTGGGGGCGCAGGATATTCAAGGCCGAGTCGAACAGTTCTTTTTCAGAAAGCGTTGTACTTGACATCCCTAGCTGAATGACGGGAATCGCTGATGCCGTGTACTTGATTACCAGTGGTGGGGTGATCCCAGGCGGCATCTGACGTAATACTGATTGTGAAACCGCTACGATTTGTGAAATAGCCGTCTGAATATTGACGTTTGGCTGGAAATAAATTTTGATAATCGAAATGCCGCCCAACGATTGCGACTCGATATGCTCGATATCATTAACCGTTGTGGTGAGCGTACGCTCGTGACTTTGGGTGATCCTGTTTCCCATTTGCTGGGCGGATAAGCCGTTATAGCTCCAGATCACACTGACAACGGGAATATTGATCTCTGGCAGCACGTCCATGGGCGTACGCATGATGGCCAGAGGTGTTGAGAGCAAAATGAGAATAGCCATCACGATAAACGTGTAAGGTTTCTCTAGCGCTGTTCGTACGATCCACATCCTGAGTCTTACCTAGGTGAAGCTTGCGCTGTTTTGCTGAAAAATACTGGACTCTTTACCAGTAAGTGGTAAAAGTTCTGAGTATAGAGAAAAGCCTGTCTATTGAACAGGTTGATTTTTGACAGATGAAACCTAATTCAGTTCCAGTGTGTCATGGTGCGAAGCCTGATTGTCAATTATGACAATCAGGCTATCAAATCTATCAGATAAGTGCCCGAAAATTAAGAAATTCTTGTTTTTGTGCGCAAGCGTTTTATCAGCAGATTTTTTTTGTAACGCTGTTAGGGTTTTACCTGTCGTTTACCTGCAACCAAATCGAGGTCAATGGCATTGCCCATGGCGTGGTATCCAACACGATTAGGATGCAGTTTGTCACCCACACCGCCGACTGTGCTGTCAGGGACAAACTCTGGACGCATTTGACCCGTCGTTTCATCGAGTGTGACCGCATCAAAGTCTATAAAACCCGTAAAGATATTCGAGCTGCGGATGAAATCATTCAAAGCTTTACGTTTTTCGTCCTGTGCCGGAAATCCGTGCGCTGCACTGGTACTCCCGAGCGCAGAGCCTACCGTGGCGCCAATGACGCGTATCCCTGCTTTATTCAAGCGATTGACTCCCTCAGTCATCTGAGTAATGACTTTGTCGGATGTAGCCATGCCGTTTTTGCTGAAATCATTAATGCCCTCGAGCCAGATCAAGGTGTTTACGCCAGACAGGCTCAATACATCGCGTTGCAGGCGCATTGAAGACGACGGCCCACCAGCAAAGGGTTTTTCCGGTGAGTATTCGGCGGGCCCGGCAATTTGATTGCCACCAATCCCAGCATTGAGTATGACGACTTTATTGCCGTACTGGTGTTTAAGGCGGCGCGCCAGCACGTCTGGCCAACGGTCATCCCCATTCATAGTCGAGGCGGTGCCGTCTGTGATTGAGTCGCCAAATGCCACAACTACTTTTGTATCCGCGGCGGCTTTCATGTCTAGCGCATCAAGAAAAAACCAGGACGCTGTTGAAAATGAAAATGCAGTCTCACTTTCATTTTTTGTGTGTATGCCTGCGTTTGGGGGCGTGATGTAAGAAGTCGTCAGCGCCTTGGCATGCCAGGTCATCGGGCCGCTTGTATCTGGAATAAAGAAGCTGATTGCGAGTTTTTTTCCATCAAGAAATTTCTGGTTGGATTTGTTGACGAAAGGTAAATCAACGGCGTCACTCCATACCGATTCGCCTGCAGGGACGGTAATTGATTTATTTCCTTTGAAGGTCGCCGCCCGGTTCGTGCCTGGAACTAACTCTGCGCTGCTAAGCTGAAGTCCGATATATACCTCTGAGAATGTGACGGGTTGTGTGCCGAGTGCATTGGATAAACGCACACGCGTCTGATTGCCCCAAAGCTCAGGTTTGACCATCATTCGAAAAGATTGGTTGCGTGCGCCTTGAGCGGGCGTTGGGAACACCGTGCTCATATTCGGCTGTGCAGAAGGGTTGCCCGTCGGGTATGGGCCCTGAACGGATGCGATCCAGCTTGTGACCCATTTTTGAGGTTCGGCCCAGGCATTTTGCATATTCAATATCACCAACATGAAAAGTGAACATAAGAGGCGCATCTGAAGTCTCCGTAAATATTATTTATTGCGTCGGTCAAGAAGCCGCTTCACTTTTGAACTCTGTGATGTCATGGTGTATTGATCCAGAACACCTTTGCCGACAGGCGTGATTTGAACTTTCACACTCAGCACTTCTTTCATGCGTAGTTCCATTTCTTCCCGTACTTTATTTAAATCTGCAGACGGATCGATAACTTCAACCCACACGTCCATATGATCTTTGCCTGCTTCACCTACGCGATCGACAAAACAAAAATACTCGCCATTTGAACGAGCGTCCTCAAGAACCGCAGCACCGATCGCTTCGGGAAAAACGTTTACCCCGCGCAATTTAATCATGTTGTCATTGCGACCGAAAATTCGTTTTAGTCTGCGCGATGTATTCCCGCAAGGACAGGCATCGGTATGAAAGGCAGAAATGTCATTTACATTAAAACGAATTTGTGGAGCCCCATATTTGTAGAGAGTAGTGATTAGGGTTGTACCCTTTTCACCATCGGGCAGAATTTTCCCTGTATCGGGATCCGCCATCTCTAGAATGAACGCATCTTCCATGACGTGCATACCATTCTGATGTTCGCATTCGGCAGCCAGCATGCCACTCTCATGCGTGCCATACATATCAAAAGCTTTCGCACCCCAGAGATCTTCGAGCAATTCTCTGTTCTCCATGCCAAGATGCGTCCCGATCAATCTGATACCGAGAGATTTTGGATCGATTCCCATCTCATCCCTCGCAACAATAGCCATATGACGCAAATAAGCAGGAAATCCAAGAATGACTTTTATTCCCCAGGCTTTAATTAATTCAATCTGGCGTTTCGTTGGCGTATTTGCGCCGCTGCCTGTCATGACGGGTATGGCTCCCGTGTACCGCCAGATGGCCTCGCGTGGAGCCATGCCCCCATTGCCCAATCCAAGGGAAAGTGTCACAAGCACCATGTCTCCCGGACGTATTCC
This sequence comes from uncultured beta proteobacterium, assembly GCA_903865015.1. GTDB lineage: Bacteria > Pseudomonadota > Gammaproteobacteria > Burkholderiales > Burkholderiaceae_B > Zwartia. Next base: position 21,012 of record CAIPID010000267.1, read on the forward strand.
GTGCATGGCCATGCGCCTTCCGCCTAATATCGCCATGGTCTCGCGATCTTGTGGGGAGTAAAGCATCGGCCGAGGCAGTCCTGTTGTTCCACCACTTGTTTGAAGTACTAATGGCATTCTTTTACCGTCTTCAGGGGATATGCCCATGAAGTCACCAAAAGGAGGATTTCGCTCAATACTTTTCCGTATGTCGTGGACGTCGTAGACAGGAATTTTTGTTAAATCATCAATGCTGCGAATATCTTGCGCAACCAATCCATGCTCAGACCAGTGCCGTTTGAAAAAAGGGATTTCCCAGCCGCGTTGCACCGTTTGCAGGAAACGCTTTTCTTGCAGCGATCGTAATTCATCGCGTGAGAGTTTTGCCGTAGTTTTGAAGTATGTGGGCGGTGGCGGATAGTCTTTCCAGAGCTGTTCGAAATCAAGTGAGCGGAAGTACCAAGGCACATGATCAGGGCTATCTGGAGCATTGGTGAGTTCAGAGTTATTCATAGAATTAAATTAAGCTTGCGTGGCGACCGCCATCGACATGTTGAACCGAGCCAGAGATATATCCAGCCCACGGAGAGCAAAGAAAGGCGACGAGTCCGGCAATTTCATTGGGCTCGCCGATGCGACCCATAGGAATTTGATTGGTCATCTGTGCGAGTTGCTCAGGGTCAATCTGACCTGGAGTACCTGAACCGAATACTGTACCTATACGTCCCGTAGCGATGCGACCAGGGCAAATCGTGTTGATTGTGATGCCTTGGGAGGCTATCTCAAGCGATAGGGTTTTCGAGTAACCAATGACTCCCGCCCAAGTTGCAACAGACAGGCCAAAGCGAGCGATGGGTTGAATCGCTGAAAGAGCGGTGATGTTGACAATCCTGCCCCAGCCGTTTTTTTGCATTGAAGGCAGGGCTCCTCTAGTAAGTCGAACGACACTCATTAGATTTTGTTCAACCGCCCTATGCCAGGCTAAATCATCAAAACTCTGGATTTCGCCTAAGGGTGGCGCACCATCATTATTAATGAGTAAATCGATCTGTCCAAAATGCTCAAGTGCAAAGCGGATAATGTTTTCACAATCACCCGCTTTGCGTATGTCTGCAGGGATTGCGAAAGTTTTTGCGCCTGTTTCTTCGGTGATACGCTGACAGGCTTCGTTTAACGGTTCCGTTTTGCGAGCAACCATTGCGACACTGGCGCCTTCCGAAGCAAGCAGATGAGCGATCGCATAACCAATTCCTTGGCTTGCTCCACCAACGACTGCGATCTTACCTTTTAGAGATAAGTCCATTAGGCACTCTCACTTAAACCGAATAATTTTTCGGCGTTTTTATGAAATACACGTTCAAGTATTTCTTCTGTGTACCCAAGCTCTTGCCAGTCTTTGACCAACCTCTCGTAGCGAAAGAGTGGGTAGTCTGCGCCAAACATGACACGATCTTTTAGGCGTGAACGAATTTCCTTTTTAAATGGATCCGTTAGGTATTTCGGAGACCAGCCATGCAACTCGCTCCAGACATTTGGTTTATGAATCATGATAGAGATCATTTCATCTTGCCAAGGCCAAGCCGGACGCCCCGTGACAATCTTCATATCAGGATAGTCAATCGCGAGCTCATCTATATATCTGGGGTGGCATAAATCAAGTTTGATACCAGCCCCGCCTCTTAAACCAGCTCCCGCTCCGGTATGGCCAACAAGAACTAATACGGGACGATTGTGTGCTTGAGCGACCTCATAGAAGGGGCGGTAAATTGGGTCACTTGCCGCAAAACCGGTGCCTGATGCCGAAACGCAATAGCTTATAAAACCTTTACTCGTTTGAATGCAACGCTCGAGTTCAGCAGCTCCTTTTTCACCCAGTCGGGGGTCTATTTGAAGCCAGTTTCCAAAAATGCAGTCGCTATATTTAGCTTGAGTCTCCATTGCATAGTTATGAAGAGGAATAATTTCATCGACTGGCAGACTTTTAGTAAAACCAAAGTCAAGAATCGTCTTAACCTTATTTTGACGAAGGTATGCTGCCATTTCCTCCTCAGTGTCATAACTCGCTGTTGAGTTCCAAGTTTGCTTTTGCTGAGCGAGTGCATCAGCAGACCTCAGAACATAACCTCGCTCGGTACCCCAGTGTGAGTGGAGATCAAAAATTCTCATTATTTATTCCGCCTTGATATCTGCTGCTTTGATAATTTTTTCCCAATGCTTGACTTCGCTGTCAAGAAATTGCTGGGATTGCGCCAAGCTGCCCCCAACTAAGACGACACCTTGTTCGCCTAACTGCTTAATCAAGATCGGATCTTTAAGGCCTTCATTGATAGCGGTGTTTAGTTTTTCGAGAACGTCTGGTGGTGTTTTTCTGGGGGCGAACACCATGTACCACGCGCTCATTTCAAAACCGGGAACACCTGCTTCGATCATTGTCGGTATGTCAGGAGCGAGGGGGGAGCGCTGTGGACCCGTCGTAGCCAGAGCTTTTAGTTTTCCTGATTTAACGTGTGCAATAGATGTTGTGATGGTGTCGAACATGAGTGAAACGTGGCCGCCTAGCACGTCGGCGAGCGCTGGTGCATTACCTTTGTAGGGGATATGAACCAGTGACACGCCAGTCATGTATTTGAACATCTCTGATGAAAGGTGAGCCCCTGCGCCAGCGCCTCCAGATGCATAAGAGTACTTTCCTGGATTATCTTTGAATAACTTGATCAGCTCAGCAACGTTGTTGGGCGCAAAGTCAGGCGGAGTCACCAGTATCAAAGGGATGTATCCGATATAGGCAACTGGAATCAGATCCCGGTCTAGATCATAGGGAAGGCTTTTGACGAGAAATTTGTTCGTTGCGAGAACGGAGTAACCCATCAGCAGTGTATTGCCGTCTGGAGCGGACTTGGCGACTAAATCGGTCCCCACCACTGCGCTTGCACCAGGCTTGTTTTCAACGACTGTCGCGACGTTAAAACTAGCTTGTAGTTTTTGAGCGATGGTTCTCGCCAAAATATCGACGCCACCACCCGGAGGAACGGGCGCGACGATTTTGATGGGTTTGTTTGGCCATGTTTGGGAAAAACTGGTTCCACTCAAGAGAATGATCCAGGTCGCAATGATTGGTCGAATCAAGCCGATCCATTTTTTATTCATTTTTGTCTCCTATCTTTCGTCTGATATTAGGCATCAGACATCCGCATGTCAACGCAAAACATCATGGGATGTGCTTGAGAGGTTGTAATCGGATTAAGCAGGGTAGAAGCTGCCTTGCATTAAACTTAGATAAAACTGAACCAATGTGAGACTGTCACCCATGCAAAATGAAAAGTTGCTGACCTTTGTGCAAGGCATGAGTAGGTTGCTACAGCGCAACCCGACTGAGCCTACTATTCTGAAAGAGGGCGCTGAGCTGCTCACGACACTAGTTCAGAAAGATGACTGGTTGCCTGAAATGTTTACACAGGCGCATCCACAACATTATCAGCAGTATCTTTTGTATGCAGATCCCCTGGATCGATTTTCCATGGTCAGTTTCGTATGGGGTCCGGGTCAGAAAACCCCCGTGCACGATCATATGACTTGGGGCTTGATTGGTATGTTGCGCGGACAGGAAATCGATACCCACTACTTTAAACAGGCCGATGGAAGTTATCACGCGGGTGAAAGCAACACGTTAGTACCCGGCGCTGTGGGTTCGGTGTCGCCCGCTACCCACGATGTGCATGTCGTCTCGAATTATTATGCCGATCAGCCCTCCATCAGTATTCATGTCTATGGTGGAAATATCGGACGCATTAGTCGACATGTGTTTGATCCCGTCACGGGCGCACCTAAAGACTTTATTTCCGGGTACAGCAATGCTGTCGTCCCGAATCTCTGGAATTGAACGGGACAATCATTGTTATGAATCAGCATCAACCAATTAAATATTGTGGTTACAAAGAAGTGCGGACCTGTTTGCTGGAGAAAAAAGAAATTGCTTTTCTGGATGTGCGAGAGGAAGATCCGCATGCCCAATCGCATCCTCTCTTTGCCGCCAACTTTCCTTTGTCACGTATCGAACAGGATGCTTATTCAAAATTACCGCGGCGCAGTGTGCCGGTTGTGACGTTTGATTCAGGTGATCAGAAAGATGTAGAGTTGTCCGACGCTTATCTGGCAGCTTTACGGCTAAGAGAGCTTGGTTACACGGATGTATCGGTATTTGAGGGCGGTCTTGGCGCCTGGGCTGCTGCGGGAGGAGAGTTATTCATCGACGTGAATGTGCCGAGCAAGTCCTTTGGCGAGCTCGTAGAGTCAAAAGTCCATACCCCCTCGTTATCGGCTGAGGAGGTCAAGTCCTTGATCGACGCACAGGCCGACGTTGTGATTCTGGATGCGCGTCGCTACGACGAATACAACACCATGAATATTCCGACGTCCACAAGCTGCCCTGGCGCAGAGCTGGTTCTTCGGGTCGCGGAGTTGGCGCCTCGCCCCGAAACGCGCGTGATTGTGAATTGCGCGGGTCGTACACGTAGCATTATCGGCACACAGTCACTCATTAATGCGGGCATCCCAAATCAGGTGAGTGCGTTGCGAAACGGCACGATTGGCTGGACGCTTGCGGGTCAAACGCTTGATCGTGGACAAACCAGAAAATATTCAGACGTCTCTGCGCAGACAAAGCTGAGTGCAAGTCAGCGCGCACGCGATGTGGCGGATCGTGCGGGCGTTAAACGTGCAAGCATGACTGATTTGAATGCCTGGCGAAATCAATCATCCAGGACAACCTATTTTTTCGATACAAGGGCGCCTGAAGAATTTATCGCTGGCCACATTTTCGGTTTTCGATCCACGCCAGGCGGGCAGTTGGTGCAAGAAACTGAAATGGTCGCACCTGTCAGAGGCGCGAGAATCTTGTTGGTGGACAGTGATGGTGTGCGAGCAAATATGACTGCTTCGTGGCTCGCGCAAATGGCCTGGGATGTGTATGTACTGGACGGTGTGCAGGCAGGCGATTTTAATGAGAAGGGAAGTTGGCAAGCTGTCCTGCCTAGTTTACCAACCGTGGCCAATGTTGAAGCTGATGCCTTATTCTCAAGGCTCTTGACCTCTGCGGCCGATGATGGCTTAACTCTGCTTGATACGGTAGTGATCGATTTCGCCAAGCATGCTGAATACGTACGCGGCCACATTCCTGGGGCGCGTTATGTATTGCGCTCACAATTCAAACAGGCATTGCCAGCCTTGCCGTTTGCCAAACGTTACGTGTTGACTTGTCCGGATGGTGCGCAGGCAATATTTGCCTTCGAGGAAATCAAACAGCTGTTACGGAATCGATCCGATGCGCAAGTCGAAGTATTGACTGGCGGTACCAATGCCTGGCAAGCTTTAGGGCATGCTCTTGAGTCAGGTCCTACGCATTTAGTTTCTTCGCCCATTGACCGTTATAAGCGTCCTTACGAAGGAACCAGTGTTTCACGTGAGGCCATGCAGGCCTATCTTGATTGGGAGTTTGGTTTAGTCGAGCAGCTGGGAAAGGATGGCACACACCATTTCTGGGTGCTCGACTAATTAGCACTTATTTGCGCTTGGTTATGTGCGCCTATTTCAGAACTTTGCTTGCAGAGGCCTGAGCGATAAGCGCTTGCGCATCGACAGGAAGCAAAAACCCCTCTTTGACAGCGCGCGCAGTGGCTTTTGTCACTGCTGCGACGTAGCCCTCGTGGCTGCCATAACGTTCTTCCAATGACAGTCTAGGGTCCTGATTCGCTTTACGTTGTGCAGCTGTTCGCGCAAAGGGGATCATGCCGCCTACGTAATCGCAAATCTGATCTTTGTGAAAAGGTTTTTCTCCATCCGCGGTGATATTCCAGCCCAGGTAAGTGCCGAGCGGGGCGTCCAACAAGACAACAGGCACCCCACCTAATTCATTACCATCCTGATCAACTTTAGGCGCATACATCTTGAGCACTTGCTTGACTGATGGCGGGGCATTGCTTGGAACGCCTGAGGCGTCCATCGCGTTGAACTGAGGCCCCCAGTTATAGTCCAGCACTGGCATGATGAAGTCCGCCTCAGGAATCGTCGGACGCAAGCCTGGCAAAGTAGGGAAGCCAAGGTCTTGTTTGTTTGCAAGGGCAAGTGTCCCGCTTGATGCGCCATGCGTTGCGGCAAGCATTGGGTAACGGCTTGGGGGGGGTGTGGTGCCCTGCATGACCCAGTTACGGAAGTGAACGCGAATTGCATTGACGGTTTCTGTGTGAGGAACAGGGTTGGCAGGCAATACACCTACTCCAAAATTATTTCCTGGACATACCGGGTCTGTTTTAGGGAGTCCTGCTTCAGGCAGGCTAGTATCAAATCCACCCGCACCACCTCCATGATTGCTGCTGGCGATGTAGTAGCGTTTTACGTTATCGGGGAGGGGGAGATCTGCTTTTGCGTCAGTCCCAACCCATTCCGGAGTGAGTTTGAGTGCCCACACTTCAGCTGAGCCGAAATGCTC
>CAIPID010000268.1 GCA_903865015.1 uncultured beta proteobacterium
AACTCTTAAAAACCATAGTTCACATCATAAAGCAGTCAAGGGTCGGTAAAATGCTTATTTGTGGCTTTCTACCCCTTAACAGAGACGATGATATCTGCACTGACTCCATTACTGCCTGACTTTACGAGCCTGCAATGGCTTGAAAGCACAGGCTCGAGCAATGCGGATCTCATGCAACGCGCACGCCAGGCGGACGCTGCACCGCTGCCCTGGCTACTTGGTGCAGACCGTCAATCCAGCGCCCGCGGCCGTGCAGGGCGTCCCTGGCAAAACGCAACAGGCTCAACCCTGATGTTTTCCTGTGCGTTTGCGGTGGATTTACCTATCGCTGAGCTGCCAGGGCTCTCACCTGTCATGGGAATAGCCGCCTGCGAGGCCTTGCGTGACTTGCTCTCGGCGCATCGTACAAGTCAATCACCGCCAATCGCTGAAACACGGCTGGCACTTAAATGGCCTAATGATCTGCAGTGGGATCACGCTAAGCTCGCCGGCATTCTTGTCGAGTCAACCAACAGGCCTGGTTCGCAAAGCCCCGTGATCGTGACCGGCATTGGACTTAACCTCAAAGACGCGCCAGCGCTCGCGACCGCGCTCGGGCGCCCGATCGCCGACTGGTCACAGATTGCCGATATCAGCCCCGCTCTAATCGTTGCAAGCATTGCGCGCGCATGGTCGCGCGCAATAAAGGATTACGCAACAGGGGGATACGCAGTATTCAACACCCGCTTTGATCGGGTCGATGCACTGGCCGGCCATCAGGTCGATGTCACCGATCAAGGATTCATCTTACAGACAGGGGTCGCCATCGGCACAGATTCGATTGGCAGACTCCTGCTACAAAATAATCAGGGCATATCAGCCGTGATGGTGGGTGACGTATCCATTCGCCCTTCTGCAACTGTGAGTCAGTCATGATCGTTTTAATGGATGTTGGCAACAGTCGTATCAAACTAGGCTGGCAACACCCCTCCATGGGCCGCGAGCCAACCGTGCATGCGATCTCGCTGCGGCCCTTGGACGCACTGCCTGAATTACTGCGCAAATGGCTCAGCGCCTTACCCATCCCCGCAACGGGTGCATGGGGTGTCAATGTCGCGGGCAGCGTTGTCGGCCAGCGTATCGAGCAAGTGTTGCAGGCGTCCGGAGCCCCCATCCAATGGATGCTCCCCACTGCAGAGCAATTCGAAGTACGCAATGCCTACGATAATCCAGAGCAACTTGGTGCAGACCGCTGGTCAGCCCTACTCGGTATGGCAGAACACCTCGCAACCAAACCAACTAGCGCGACAATCCTCGCGACCTTTGGCACGGCGACCACGATTGACACGTTAAGCCCTGAACTAGTGTTTGAAGGCGGCTTGATTTTGCCCGGGCCTGCACTCATGCGGCAATCGCTCGCGCAAGGCACCGCCAATCTGCCCCTTGCAAACGGGGCTGGCAACAATTTTCCCAAAAACACACTCCAAGCTATTTCTACTGGTGTTGTCGCTGCACAGGCCGGCGCTGTATGGAGACAGTGCATGATCGCCGAGCAACATTACAACGCCCCACCCGCACTCTATGTCAGCGGTGGCGGCTGGCCCGAAGTCGAAGCCGAAATAAGAACCAGGCTCGCACACCTAAACGTTAACTTTGTCGCGAATCCTGTCCTGGACGGACTCGCACGCATGACTAAAAATTAATCCGAAAGTTATACAAATGCGCACTTGACGAGAGCGCGCAGCACTCAGTACATTGAGCACATGCGCACACTATTTATTATTCTGATCATCGCCAACGCTATATTTTTTGCGTTTGGACAAGGTCTGTTCGGCACCGCCCGGAGCCAGCTTGGCCGAACCACCGATTTAAAAGTTCAAACGCCACTTAATCCCGAGGCGGTCAAGCTTGGGCCCGGGCAGTTTCAAACTCGCTGATTTCGTTGAGCATGCGGCTGGTGGCGCCTGTATGCTGTGCCACCCAATTCCGGGCCTGAGCTGAACGTTTTTGCAACCCCTGCTCATCTCCCACCCAATCACGCGCAATGTTGAGCGCACGCAGTGCCGGATCGGTCGTCTCAGACTCTGAAATCTGCATCGCCACACCAGCCTCGACCGCGCCACGCACCGCATCGGCAAAATTGCGGGTGTGCGGTCCGACAATCACCGGCGTCCCCACGGCACACGCCTCGATCAGATTTTGGCCGCCAAGCGGCGCAAAACTGCCCGCTACGATTGCAACCTCACTGGCCGCATAAAAGAAAGGCATTTCACCCAAGGTATCGCACAACACCACCTGTGCCTGCATGACTTGCGCATCGGCATGTACATCATGACGAATGCTCGACCAACGGATAAAACGTATGCCCGCGCTGCCTAGCAACGCTGCAGCCTCATCAAAACGCTGAGGATGACGAGGAATGAGCAAATACAAAGGCTCTGGCAAATCAGACTGCGTATCCCAACCTTCACACGCGCCCGTTAAAGACTGGATGGCAGACACAAACATGGCATCCTCACCCTCACGGGTGCTGGCGATCGCCACGATCGGGCGCTTGATCCGTGCACGCCAGCCTCGCCCGGCGTCTACCGCTACGACAGGCAGCAACACATCAAATTTAAGATTACCCACCACCACAATATTATTCGCACCCGCCAGATACAGTCTGGTTGCATCATCCTGCGTTTGCGCGAGCGTCAGATCGAGCGCGGCGTAACTCTCCTTCATGAGGTCTGGGAAAAAACGATCAATCTTTCTGACATGACCTAACGCTTGTTCGGAAAACCGAGCGCTCGCCAGCACCATCGGCACCTGCTCAGCTTGTGCTTGATGCATGAGATTGGGCCAGATTTCGCGCTCTATCAAAATACCCAAACGTGGCTGGTAGTGCTGAAAAAACTTACGCGTCGCCCCCGGAAAATCATAAGGCAACCACTGCTGATACAGCTGTCCGGCAGCGATCTCGGCCGCAAACAGTCTCGCTCCCTCCGCACGTCCGGTGGCAGTGGTGTGCGTGAGCAGCACCCGATCCCCACGTGCAAGCAATCCGACGATCAAGGCCTGAGCCGCGCGGGTTTCACCGAGACTGACGGCGTGGACCCAAACTGGATCCTCGCCATCCCAAGGCTGCGGATAAGCACCAAAACGCTCTGCACCAAAAATCTGCCAATCACCACCGGCTCGTCGCGCACGGTGCGCCATCCACGCCCAAATCAGCGGAGATAAAAGACGTAAGAAAAACGTATAAAAAATTCGTGACATAAGTTTGTTCACCCAGCTTTGTTAACCCAGCGCCTGGCCGATAGCGTCTATCACTGACTCGCGGCCAGGAGGCTGGTCGCGATCACCCAGACTCGCAGTGAACGCATCCCCCACCAGAGGCGTACGTACAGGGGTTGAGGCTTTATAAATCCCGATCGTCGGACGACCCAGCGCCGCAGACAAATGCGTGAGTCCGCTATCGAGACCCACCATAATCTGCGCACCTGCCAGACACCTTGCGGCTTCGGTTAAATCCATTCTCGGTAAAACCATTGCACCTGCCCGATGACCAATCAAGGCTTCGGCGCGCTTGACCTCACTGACGTTACCCGCAAGCAGTTTGAGCGTCAGGCCCTGTGCTGCAAGCAAATCGAACACAGCATGCCAATCTTCCACGGGCCACAATTTATCGTCACGGCTGGCCGAAGGCATAATCACCGCATAAGGTGTTTCGTGGGTGCGCAGTACATGCGCCTCCTGCTCAAAGGCCTGCAGGCCAAAGTCAGGCTTGTCCGAATAGGTATATCCAAACGCCTCTGCAGCGAGCTTACGTTGACGGGTCACGGCAGGCTGCCAGAATTCGACGCGATGCCTGACGTCATAAAACAATGTTGCCAACGGCTCACGCGCCGAGCGCCAGTCCAGACCGTGCTTAATACCTGTGGCCATACGCGTAAACCAAACGGTCTTGAGTAACGCTTGCATGTCCAGAACGATATCGTAGTGGCGGCCACGCAAGTCTTGTTCAAGCGCATGGCGCGCTTGCCGGACATCGGCTGCCCACCAATTACGCCGCCACTTACGGTGCGCGAGGGGGATCACCTCGTTGACCGCAGGATGCCAGGCAGGAATCTGTGCAAACGCGTCCTCGACGAGCCAATCAATCTGCCCATCAGGCACGTGACGCGCGATATCAGAAATCGCTGGAAGCATATGTACCAGGTCACCCAA
>CAIPID010000269.1 GCA_903865015.1 uncultured beta proteobacterium
AGTGTTTCGTAATCGGTGAAATGTCTGAACAGCATCTCGGCATCCGAGTACTCGAAGTTATAGGTTGATTGCTCAACTTCGTTCTGATGAAAGACGTCGCGATACAACACACGGCCTTTAGGGCTGTCGGTCCAGACCAGGTCATAGACGCTTTCCACACCCTGCAAATACATCGCCAGACGTTCCAGACCATAGGTGATCTCACCGGTGGTGGGTGAGCAGTCCAGCCCGCCGACCTGCTGGAAATAGGTGAATTGGGTCACTTCCATGCCGTTGAGCCAGACCTCCCAGCCCAGACCCCAGGCCCCCAGCGTGGGGTTTTCCCAATCATCTTCGACAAAGCGGATGTCATGCTCAGTGGGTTTGATTCCAAGGGCCACTAATGAGCCGATGTAGAGGTCCAGGATGTCAGGAGGCGCAGGCTTCAGTACAACCTGATATTGGTAATAGTGCTGCAGACGGTTTGGGTTTTCGCCATAGCGCCCGTCTTTAGGGCGACGTGAAGGCTGAACATAAGCTGCACGCCAGGGTTCTGGGCCGATCGCCCTCAGAAATGTTGCTGTGTGCGAGGTGCCTGCTCCCACCTCCATGTCAATGGGCTGAAGCAGGGCACAGCCCTGTTTGTCCCAGTATTCTTGAAGGCGCAGGATAATTTGCTGAAAAGTGAGCATGGAATGTTTTTGCAAGCGTAAAGGGCGAATTAACCCGACATTTTAGCGTGGGGGCGGGGTTGCCGTCAGAATTGTCCCGAATCGCCTATGATTCAGGAAATTTATTCATTTTTTTTCAAATTTGCACAGGGTGTCCCTATGACAAAGCTGGTCAGCGTCGACTTTATAGATGGTATTCAGATCATCACCATTAACCGTCCCGAAGCCCGAAACGCCATTTCGGTTGAAACGGCCAAACAGATGTCCGCGGCCTTTGAAGAAATGGATGCTCGCGATGATGTTGTAATCGGCATTCTGACAGGCGCAGGCGGCACCTTTAGCTCTGGTATGGATTTGAAAGACTTCGCCCGTACCGGCATTCGCTCAGTTGTCGAGGGCAAAGGGTTTGCAGGGTTGAACGAAGCACCGCCCAAAAAGCCCCTGATTGCGGCCGTTGAAGGTTTTGCACTCGCCGGTGGTTTTGAAATGATGCTGGCCTGCGACCTGATCGTTGCTGCGAATAACGCAAAATTCGGCCTGCCGGAAGTTAAACGCGGCTTAGTGGCAGGCTCAGGGGGATTGCTGCGTTTGCCTCGTCACGTCCCGTACCATATCGCGATGGAGGTGATCCTCACCGGAGATATGTTCTCGGCTGAGCGCGCGAATCAGTTTGGACTGATTAACGTCATGACCGATCCCGGCCAGGCGCTGGCTGAGGCGATTAACCTGGCACGCAAGATCTGCGAAAATGGCCCGATGGCTGTCCAGACTGCAAAAAGTATTGTGAACAAGGGACTGGATTTTTCAACAGAAGAAATGTTCAGACTGCAGGCCCCGCTGATGGAACATATTTTTAAATCAGAGGATGCGCGCGAAGGCTCTTTGGCCTTTGCTGAAAAGCGCAAGCCCGTTTGGAAAAACAAATAAATTTATTACTTTGCATTTATTGCTCTCCATTCATTCGTTTAATTTAAACCAATCGATCTACAGGTACACATAATGTCCGTCACCATTCAGGAAGAAGATTTCATCTCCTCAATCGCCGATGCGATTCAGTTCATCAGCTACTACCATCCGGCGGATTACATCCGTCATTTGGCGCGTGCATATGAGCGTGAAGAAAGTCCGGCCGCGAAAGATGCGATGGCACAGATCCTGACCAACTCACGCATGAGCGCCGAGGGCCGTCGCCCGATCTGTCAGGATACGGGTATCGTCAACGTTTTCCTGAAAATCGGTATGGATGTACGCTTTAACAGCAAGCTGAGCATTCAGGAGTTGTGTGACGCTGGTGTGCGCCGTGGTTATCTGAATCCTGACAATCCACTGCGTGCGTCCGTGCTGGACGATCCGATTTTTGCGCGTAAGAACACCAAAGACAACACTCCCTGTATCGTCAACGTTGAGTTGGTGCAGGGTGACAAAGTCGATGTGCAGGTCGCTGCCAAGGGCGGTGGATCAGAAAATAAATCCAAACTCGCGATGTTGAATCCTAACGACTCCATCGTTGACTGGGTATTGAAAACAGTCCCAACCATGGGCGCTGGCTGGTGTCCTCCAGGCATGCTGGGAATCGGTGTGGGTGGAACGGCTGAGAAAGCGGTCCTGATGGCCAAGCAGGCACTGATGGAAGACCTCGACATGTATGAGCTGCTCGAGCGTGGTCCAAAGACCAAGCTTGAAGAGCTGCGTATTGAGCTGTATCAGAAGGTCAATGGCCTGGGGATCGGCGCACAAGGCCTGGGCGGTTTGACCACCGTGCTGGATGTGAAAATTAAAACTTTCGCAACGCACGCTGCATCGTTCCCAGTAGCGATGATCCCTAATTGCGCTGCGACACGTCATGCCCATTTTGAGCTCGATGGCTCAGGTCCTGCACACATGCATCGCCCATCCTTGTCAGATTGGCCTGAAGTGCACTGGGCGCCTGATTACAAATCCTCCAAACAGGTTGATTTGAATAACCTGACCAAAGAGGAAGTCGAGAGCTGGAAACCTGGTCAGACCTTATTGTTGAATGGAAAAATGCTGACAGGCCGTGATGCGGCACACAAGCGCATCCAGGACATGCTGGCCAAAGGTGAACAACTGCCTGTTGAATTCAAGGGTCGTACGATTTACTACGTTGGTCCCGTTGATCCAGTCGGTGACGAGGTGGTCGGTCCCGCAGGTCCTACAACGTCAACGCGTATGGACAAGTTCACCGACATGATGCTTGAGCAGACAGGTTTGTTCGCGATGATTGGTAAGGCTGAGCGGGGTCCTGCAACCATCGAATCAATTCGCAAACATAAATCTGCCTATCTGATGGCAGTCGGTGGTGCAGCCTATCTAGTATCTAAAGCAATCCGTGGCGCTAAAGTCGTGGGTTTCGCAGATCTGGGCATGGAAGCCATCTACGAATTTGATGTCGTGGATATGCCTGTAACCGTCGCGGTGGACTCGAAGGGCACTTCAGTACATACGACCGGACCAAAGGAATGGTCTGCCAAGATTGCCGGGATCCCGGTCGTGGTGAAGTAAACCGTCCTGCAGTAAGACTACGGCGCCACCTTGCTCAGTGTCTGGGCAAGGTTCGTCAGATTTTGTGGGATGACGCGAATGCTGCCGCTGCGCGGACTGTCGATATCCGCAATCAGGAAAAAAGTAATAGAGATAATCACCGGCAATGTGAACAGGATCGATCGGTGGCTGTTGAAATGGTGCGAGCCAAAACCAAACATCAGGTTTGCGCAGACCGCGATGGCTGCTAGTAACCACCAGGCAGACCTGGGGATGGTGTTCCAGGAAGCGCCTTGAGAATGTCCCTCCGCGCTGATGGCATCACTGATGCTTGCGACAGCCAATGCAGTGGTTGGGGTGGGCTGTGCATTGGCAGCCTGCGCAGCCAACGTCCATAGCTTGTTTTGTAACTGAGTTGTCCGCGTATTGATTTGTTTTAGCTCTGATTCTTCAGCGGTATAAAACAAAATACGCTGCTCAAGATATTCACTCAATAGTTTTTTGATCTGCATGCGGGACTCAACAGGCAACATGTCCGCGCGCAGTATAGCTGTGCCTATCGAGTTCGCCTCGGATTCTTCGAGCACTTTGCGCTGGTCAAACCGACCGATTGCCATGGAAAAAGTAAAACCGATAATCAAACTCAGCAACGTGAGTGTCGCGGTTTGCACCATATTGAAGTCGGCTTGACTCCAGGCCACTTTGTTTTTGAATCGAGCAAGCAAGGCACCGCCACACCAGACCGACCCACCCAGTATGGTGAGAGATAAGATCAGAATATAAAAAGGGTGTTGATTTAAAGGCCACATGACTTAAATTAAATGTTGGTCGGGCTAGTCTGCTCTTGGCTCAGCTTGAGTTGCGCCATTTCCCTTAGTTTAACGCGTTGGAATTTAAGTCCATTCGCACTAGCTGTAGCGGGAAATGCATCCACGAACCAGAGCCTTGCAGGGATTTTAAATTTTGCGAGTTGCGTACCGACACGCGTCAGGATGCCAGCAATGAACGGACGATTGTGTAATTCGTCTGCCTCGCTGGCATTGCGCAGTGCATGATCCCGGGCGATGACGAATGCGACGGGCCTGAGTTTTCCGTCGATTTCCATTCCGACCACTTGGGCACTCTGGATTTCGGGTTGCTGGGCCAGGACATGTTCAATTTCAGAGGGGTCGACCAGAAAACCGCCGATTCGCATCGTGTCACCCATCCGCGCGAGATAGACAAAACTACCGTCTGGTCGGGTATAGCCTAAATCGCCCGTTTTAAAGTAACCGTCGATTGTAAAAGCGTCCGCGGTAGCGTCAGGATTATTAAAATATCCGCAAAACAGAGTAGGAGATTTAATTTCAAGCTCACCTGCGACACCATGCGCGCTGAGCACACCTGTTTCAGGATTACGTGCGCGAATGTGGGCGAGCGGTCCTGACGCAGGCATGCCTCCGCCCAGGGCACGCTCTTCGATCGGAAGGTTTGCTTGCTGGAGCGCAAACAGCGCTTGAACTTCGCTCGAGCCGTACAGACCTCGCATTGGGAATCCGCGTGGAATGAGTGTTTCGGCGAGCTCAATGAATCGGGGACTAAACGATGCGAAACCAAACAGCTTGAGCGATGGAAAGGGTATCTGATCTGAGGTGTGGGCGACAAACATCCGCAGCATTTCATCACTGCCAAAAATATGCGTAACCGTATGCTGCTTGATGAGCGATGTCGCAGTCTCGACATCAAAGAAATCCATCAGCACCACAGGTATGCCGCTTGCAATGGCCCCCAAGGCACTGTTCAGGCCAAACACACCGCAAAGTGGCAGAGCCGCTAATAATTTGTTGCCCGGCTGATTGAACTGATAGCCTGCCGCGATGTGTCTGGAGTGTTCGCTCAGCGTGCGCTGGCTATGAATGACTAGCTTGGGTCCTTTTGTCGTGCCTGAGGTGGTGAAGAACACCGCAGGCGCTTCTGGATTTGCGCTGATCCGCGAGTCAGAAACTTGTTCGCTCTGCGTGTTGGCGTTCCAGCCGGTTACGGGCCGATCCAGGAGTGTGTCTGGCGTGTGGAGGTCTGCATCAATGACCGCAATGCTTTTGAGATGAGGCAGACTCGCAGCATCGACCCCTGACAAGACTTCTGCAAAATCAATTTTGCCAAAGTTCAGTTGCAGGATCAGCAATTTTGCTTGCGAGTGCATCAGGATATATTGCAGCTCATGGCTACGGTATTTCGTATTGACCGCAACCAGTGTGGCCCCCACACGTGTCAACGCAAACAAGAGAGCGAGCCATTCCGCACGGTTGATGAGCCAGACGGCGACATGATCGCCCTCCCGGACCCCGTTTTGGATCAGCCAAAGCTCTGTGTGCTGGACGAGTCGGTCAAACTGCTGATATGAAATGGATTGACCATCCTGTATCAGCATACTTTCGTGCGGGGAGTGCTCGAGGTGTGGCTGGAGAATCGAGTACAGACTCAATACAACTCCATCAGCGCCGCGTTGTTGTTGAATTCCTCCGGTTGACCTTCACGGATCAGTTGACCGGATTTCATCACAATGACACGATCGGAAATCTTCAGTGCCTCGCGGACGTTCTGCTCGACAATCAGGATCGACATCTTGCGCTCTTTTTGAAGCTCGCGAATCGGACCGACCAAATCCTGAAAAAGTTTGGGCGCTAGACCGATCGAGGGCTCATCGAGCAACAGGCATCTTGGTTGACTGAGTAACGCGCGTCCCAGTGAAACCATCTGCTGCTGTCCCCCAGAGAGGGTGCCAGCACGCTGGTTGTAGAATTTTTTAATCATAGGCAATACGCCCATGACCCATTCAAGTCGCGCTGCTTGCTCGCCTGCGGGAATGCCGTTTGCCCAGAAGCCAAGCTTCATGATTTCAGCGACGGTCAGACCTGGAAAGACACCACGACCTTCTGGTACTAAAGCAATGCCTGCTGCATTCATGGCACGCGCGTCTGGATTCTCGACAAGCTTGCCTTCGAGAATGACTGAGCCTTGCTCTAACTGGATAAGACCAAACAGCGCTTTGAGTAGTGTTGATTTACCTGCGCCATTATGACCAATCAGGCAGAGCACCTCGTTATGCGCGAGGCTGACATTGAATTGATCCAGCACTGGGCGCCCGCCATAGCCGACACGCAGATTTTTAGCTTCAAGAAAATAGGGAGTGCTCACGAGCGGTCTCCAAAGTAGATGGCGGCCAGGTGTGGGTCTTTTAGAATATCCTGTGAGCTGCCTTGTGCGAGCAGTTTCCCCTGGTCCAGAAATGCCACGCGATCCGAGAGCTTGATGACGATATCCAGATTGTGTTCGATGATGCAGATCGTGATGCCGCGGGCTGCGTAATTGCGCAGGAGCGAGACGAAGCGTTCAAAGGATCGCGGATCCAGCCCGGAGGCGGGTTCGTCGAGCAGCCATAATTTAGCTTCGCTCGCCATGATGCGGGCCAGACTCAGGAATTTGCGTTCAGCGTAAGCGAGATCTACTGCGCGCTCTTGGCGTTTATCCGCGAGCTGGGTTTCTTCCAAAATCTCTGTGACACGTTTTTCTGCTGCCGCACGACCACCTTGCCAGAGCCAACTGCTGCGCTCCATCACAGTCATGATATTTTCTTCGACTGTCATCTGACTAAATAGACGCAGGTCCTGAAAGGTGCGCGCAATACCCATACGCGCGATTTTCCAGGGCTCAATGCCTTTGAGTGGTTTGCCCAGCCAGTGCACGGTTCCGCTTGTCGGAATTAAATGGCCAGTGATCAAGTTGAATAATGTGGTTTTGCCCGCACCATTTGGTCCGACCAGAGTCGTAATGACACCCGCCGGCAAATCCATCGTAACGTCTTGGATGGCTTTGAGTCCGTCAAAATTTTTATTCAGATTGCGGATCTGCAGCAGGATTTCAGGTTGTGTCGCTATGCTCGTCATGCTGATTTCTCCCGGCTACGACCACCGACAAGACCACCAGGACGGAACATCATGAGCAATACCATCGCCAGACCATAAATGATTTGTTGGATCGTACCTAGTTCGCTAGGAGGTAAAAATGGCAGATAAGTCAGTGCTGCGGGGAGCGACATGAGCAGCGCCGCACCCACTACAGGTCCGAATAACGTACCCGTTCCGCCTATAATGACCATCGCCATCAGCAGGATCGAGGTCTCAAGCATGAAGCTCTCTACGTTGATAAAGCTCATGTAAAACGCATAGAGGGATCCTGCGACACCTGCCAGACCGGCAGATACCGCGACTGAAATTGTTTTAACAGCATTGACGTGTTTGCCATAGGATTGTGCGGCGGACTCGCTATCGCGAATCGCCATCAGGCTGCGACCAAAACTACCTCGTACCAGCAGGGCGGTAATCCCGATAATGATCAGCAACATCACCACGGCAAGCAGGAGAAACATCCCGTCGTCATTGAATACGTAACCAAATAGCTTGGGGCGTGGAATACCAATCATGCCTCCCAGGCCGCCCGTAATGGATTTCCATTCAGAAAAAATGGTCACGCCGATGACTTGTAAACCCATTGATGCTGCGACGAAATACTCACCCCTGACTCTGAGCGCAGGCAGCGCGAGCGCCATCGAGAGCAGGGCGGAAATCAATGCCGACGCCGCCATACAGATGAGCAGCGAGTCGGTGCCGTACATAGCGATATAAGCCGTCGCGTAAGCTCCGACACCAAAGAAAATCGCATGGGCGAGCGAGAAAATTCCCGCATAACCCATGATGAAATTAAGCGTCAGTGCAAGCATTGCATTGATGCAAAACAGAATGGCGATATTTTGTAAATAAGCAATCATGATCCGATTCCTTTAAGACACAATGGCTCGGCCGTACACACCGCCCGGACGGAACAGAATGAACAGGAACAAGATCACAAAGGTCACCGCTTCGCTCCACTGGGGATCGATGACGGCGAGACAGAGATTTTCAGCCAGGCCAAGCAGCATGCCCGCGACAGCCGCTCCGCGCAAACTACCCACACCGCCCACGATCGTCGCTGCGATGCTGATGAGCATGATGTGGTTGCCCATTGAGGGATTCAGGCCCGATGTGGCTGAGGTGAGGATCGCTGCAGGTACAACAAGTACTGAACCGATTAAAAATACGTACTGCGAGAGTCTGCGTGGGGTGAGGCCATAGACCTCGATCAGATTTGGGTTTTCACCCAGTGCGCGCAAGGCGATGCCGAGATTAGTCCGGGTCAGCAGCCATTGCAAAATTAGAAAAGAAATGACTGCACACAAAATGATGATGCCCGAGATCGGGGCGATAAATAAACCTGGCATGAGTTCGATACTTTTGCTCAAAGGTGTCGTCACGGTGACCATACCTTTGCCAAAAAAGATCGATATCAGGTTTTGCACCACGATCGCAGCGCCGAACGAGGCGACAAACACTGTAAAGAAAGAACCTTCGTGACGTTGAATGATTGCGTAAACAAAGCGATCAAGCAATACGCCGAATAAGCCCGCGGCCGCAGCAGAAGCGATGGCCGCTATCGGCCATCCCCAGTGCAATACGGAGTAGAACTCGTAAAAAATAAAACCAGCGATCGTAAACGTCGCCCCATGCGCAGCATGAAAAATACGGGTCATGCCAAAGATCAGCGAGAACCCGGCTGCAATGAGCGCATAGAGAGCGCCAGTTTGCAGCCCATTGGCTAATAGTTGGGCAAACAGCATGGGGCGAATTCCTTTCTAAATCAACAAATACAAATTATTTTGCTGCAGCGATTGTTTTGCTGGAGCCGTCACCCACCATCTCATTGATCTGGATGGGTGATTTAACTGTGCCGTTGTCTTCGAAAGAAACTGTACCGCCCACAAACTCAAAGGTCTTTGTCGCTTTGCGCTGCGCGAGCAGGTTTTCACCTGTGACAGGCTTGCCTGCTTTTTCAAGTGCTGCAGCCAAATCAGCAAAGGTCATCACCGCGTTGTAGTAATTCAACACGTACATGCTTGGATCTTTTTTGTATTTAGCGTTGTAGTCTTCGCGTACACGCTTTGTCATGGCATCGCCTTTGCCCCAGTCGACTTGCTGGCTGGTATAGATCAGGCCTTTTGCCTCAGGCAAATTCAGCATCGAGGGGAGAACAACGCCAGAGTAGCTGGCAATAGGCTGGCTGATACCGTTGTCACGCAATTGCTTGACGAGCTGTACCTGCTGATTGCCGTAAGTGGCGATGTAGACCGCATCAGGCTTTATGTCGCGTACCCGTGCAGCGACACCAGAGAACTGCTGGGCTGTTGTGGGGATCGAGAATGAGCCAACTAACTCTCCGCCAGCTTTTTTGAGTTCTACTTCAAGCTCTTTCAGGATCGACTGACCGAACGGGTCATCCACATAAACCAGAGCGACTTTTTTGAAGCCCTTTTCTTTCACGAGGTAGGGCGCCACGACGCGCACCTCGAAGTCAACCAGTGGAATGGTATTCCAAAAGTATTCACCCAGGCTGGCCAGGTCGGGACCAACGCCGCCGC
Source organism: uncultured beta proteobacterium (assembly GCA_903865015.1). Taxonomy (GTDB): domain Bacteria; phylum Pseudomonadota; class Gammaproteobacteria; order Burkholderiales; family Burkholderiaceae_B; genus Zwartia. The sequence continues at coordinate 9,643 of CAIPID010000269.1, forward strand.
CGTTCACCATCACGGTTTTAGTACGCAGACCTACTGGAGCAATCGCTTTGGATACGCCAGTAAATGCGGAGAGCACAAAAGGAGTTTTGCTGACGTTAACCAATTTATTTGCTGCGATCACGCCTTGAGCAGGTAACGCTTGGCTGTCCTCGTAAACCATTGTCAGCTTGCCGGATAGTTTTTTATCAGCATTGATGTGCTGAACAGCCAGGTCTGCACCAGAACTGAAAACCTGACCATATTCGGCGTTTGCGCCGCTCAAGGGAAAGGCGGCGCCAATATTGAGGTCTGCTGCGCTCGAGGGCAATGCCCAGGCTGCGCCAACCAGTGCGATACCGGTAAGTATTTTTTTCATGCGTATGTCTCCGATTTATTTAGATGGCCGCTATTAGGTTGCGACTTTATAAAAATTTTAAAACTGGTGGTTCAAACAACTGTAAATTGCATTTCATTCACCCAGCAATATGACATACAAATCACTTGCTGAAAAGAATAGAAACCCTATATATGCCAAAAATGATTTCAGGGTTTTGATTGATACAGTTCGGCGAGGATTTCGTCCGTATGTTGGCCCAGAGTCGGAGCTGCACGCCGGTATTCGACAGGTGTCGCTGAAAAACGCATCGGGCTCGCTGTGGTGGGGGCTGTGCCACCCATGGGGTGAGGCATGTTTTTCCAGATTTCGCGTTCGATCACCTGGGGGTGAGAAAACACTTGATCGATTGACTGAATCGGTCCGCAGGGAACACCTGCAGCCTCTAATTTGGAAATCCATGCGTCGCGCTCGCCCGTCGCCATGATTTTTTCAAGCATGGGAATGAGCTCGCCTCGATTGACGATGCGTTGTCGATTCGTTACAAACTTTGGATCTTGACCGAGTTCTGGAATACCGATGGCTTCGCAATATGAACGAAATTGTGAGTCATTGCCGACAGCCACAATCATGAACCCATCTGAGGTTTTGAATACCTGATAGGGCACAACGTTCTGGTGGGCATTGCCGGCACGCTCGGGCGCTTTGCCAGAGGTCATGAAATTAAGATTCTGATTGGCAAGCATCGCAATATGACAGTCAAGCAGTGCGATATCGAGATGCTGACCGAGGCCGCTACGCTGGCGTTCTTGAAGTGCTGCAGTAATCGCGAGCGCCGCATACATGCCTGTGATGATGTCTGTCACGGCGACGCCGGCTTTTTGAGGACCTGCACCGGGCAATCCGTCCCGCTCGCCTGTGATGCTCATGAGTCCACCCATGCCCTGGATCATGAAGTCGTAGCCAGGACGTTCCGCGAAAGGACCCGTCTGACCAAAACCAGTAATCGAGCAATAGATCAGGTGAGGGAATTGGTCTTTCATGCTGTCGTAGTCGAGCCCATACTGACTCAGACCGCCGACCTTGAAGTTTTCAACGAGTACATCGCAATGCTTGGCTAATTCCTTGACCAGCTTAATCCCTTCGGGACTCGCAATATCAATTTCGATTGAGCGTTTATTGCGATTCGTGCTGAGGTAGTAAGCCGCCTCTGACGTATCGTTGCCATCCTGATCTTTTAAAAACGGAGGCCCCCACGCACGTGTGTCATCACCCAGTTTTGGTCGTTCGACTTTAATCACATCTGCGCCCAGATCGGCCAGGTTCTGGGTACACCATGGGCCGGCTAGCACACGCGAGAGATCCAGGATGCGAATGCCGGTGAGAGGTGCTTGTCTTACTTGTGTCATGCTTTTTTGATTCCTGCAAAACCATTGCTGAGTACGACTACATCACGCTCTGCCACTTTGGCGCGGAAACGTACCGCTTCGGCACCGTCTTTCCATATCTCACAAACAACGGTCTCACCCGGGTAGACCGGTGAAGAAAAACGCGTATTCATCGAAACCAAACGCGTCGCATCGTTATTGCAAGCGGCTTGTACGATCGCACGGGCAGCGACGCCGTAGGTGCACAGACCATGCAGGATGGGCCGTGGGTAACCTGCTTTTTCGGCAACAGCAGGATCAGCATGCAGCGGATTGTTATCTGCGCACAGACGATAAATCAATGCTGCTTGGGGCAGAGTTGGGACTGCGCATGTCATGTCCGGTGCGCGATCGGGCGTTGGCTCAAGTGCGATCGGACTTTCATCGCTGTCAGACAGACCACCATCACCGCGACAAAACGTAGTTTGCGCGATGGTGATCAGCAGATTGCCCTTAGCATCATGCAGAGTGCGTTCTGTAATGACCAGCGCGCCTTTGTCGGCACCCTTGTCAATCACATGCGAAATACGCGAACGACCAATCACTCTGCCTGATGGAGGCAAAGGACGATGAATCGTCATCCGTTGTTCTCCATGAACAAGCTTGACCCAATTAATCCCTGCGTTCGGATCTTTCATCCAGAAACCAGGGTAACCAAGCACGACCGCCATAGTAGGAAATGTCTGCAAGCCTTGCTCGTAGACATATTTCAGATGGTCGGGGTTGGTTGGTTCCTGACCAAAGCCAATGCCCAGCGCGTACAAGATGCTGTCGTTTTCGGTATAGGTCTGGTCGACATCGGGAAACGACCAGTTTTTGATCAGGTTGTAATCCATGGTTAGATTGGATCCCAGTCGATCGCGTCAGGTGAGCGCTCGAGCGCCATGAAATGATGCTTCATCGCCGGTGCTGCGATCTCAGCGATCGATTCTGGTGTCCAGCCTTCGCTGTTATGTACAGAGCGGATGGGACGGGGCTGGCTGAACAGCATGATTTCGTTGGCACGTACGCCGAAAATCTGTGCGTTCACATCTTTTGCTTTGTCGCTGGCCAGGAAAACAACCATAGGAGCGATTTTGTTGGATTCCATTTTCTGCAGTTTGGTGACGCGCGCTTTTTCCTCATCCGTATTGGCGGGGATCGAGCTGGTCATCCGGCTCCAGGCAAAAGGAGCGATACAGTTTGAGCGCACGTTGTAGCGATTCATGTCGAGCGCGATGGATTTTGAAAGCGCGGCGATACCGAGTTTTGCGGCCGAGTAGTTAGCCTGACCGAAGTTACCAATCAAACCCGAGGTCGAGGTCATGTGCACAAAAGCGCCTGATTCCTGCTCGCGGAAATAATTCGCTGCAGCGCGGCTGACAAAGAATGTACCGTTCAGATGTACGTCGATCACCTGGCGCCACTCTTCTTCGCTCATTTTGTGGAATACGCGGTCACGCAGGTTGCCGGCGTTGTTGACGACGATGTCGATCTTGCCAAAGGTTTTCACGGCGGTTTCGATAATGCTGTTTGCGCTTGCGTAGGTTGAGACGCTGTCCGTACAAGGGATGGCTTGGCCGCCCGCTTTGATGATTTCGTCAGTAACCTGCTGGGCGGGACCCGCGCCAGTGCCTTCACCATTCAGACTCGCACCGATGTCGTTGACGACAACTTTGGCGCCCGCTGCGGCCATAGCCAATGCGATACCGCGGCCAATTCCGCCACCTGAACCTGTGACAACTGCAACTTTACCTTCCAACATTCCGCTCATGAAACAATCTCCAGTGATTCGATTTATAGGGTCAATAGTAGAGTTAATCGTTTAATAGGGGTATTCAGATTTAAGGATGGCTGCCTTTGGCTGGTTGAAACAACATGGCTCTTGCATGCTGTAACCTGATACATCTGATGCCCGGTCTAGGGAATACCCTGATTTTTAATGAGAGCGCAAAACTTGAAAAACTTTTTTACACGCATTGTTTATTTCGTCAGCGCCGTGACGGTTGGTCTGTTCACCCTAAGTGCTCCAGCATATAGCGCGTGGCCTGATCAGCCGGTTTCATTCATCGTCCCATTCCCGCCAGGAGGACCTGTAGACACAACAGCACGTTTGACCACGCAGCCACTCTCTCAATTATGGTCGGTGGCAACACCGATTGAAAACAAAGCTGGCGCTGGCGGGATATTGGGGGCGCAAGCCGCAGCGAAAGCTCCCGCCGATGGTTACCATTTTTTCTTTGCAGCGATTCACCACTCCGTATTACCGAGCTTGAAAAACAACCTGACTTACGACATCCAAAAAGATTTCGTGCCTGTTGGTATGGCTGCCCGTTTTCCCATCGTGCTGGTCGTTAATCCTAGCTTGCCGGTCAACACCGTGCAGGAGTTGATCGCCTACGCAAAGGCTAATCCGACCAAACTTTCCTATAGCTCTTCAGGTACTGGCGGGGGCACGCACCTTGCAGGTGAATTGTTCAACAGTATGGCTAAGACCAAAATGCAGCATATTCCCTACAAAGGTAGCGCACCGGCGATGCAGGATCTGGTCGGCGGCCAAGTGCAGGTGATGTTTGCAGACGGTCCATCTGCGTTGCCATTCATTAAATCTGGCAAGATCAAGGCGTTAGGTGTGGGTAACCCTGAGCCTTCAAAGTTTTTTCCTGGTGTCCCGACCATTGCAGCGTCTGGTCTGCCCGGCTACGAAGCTTATTCCTGGACGGGTGTGGTTGCGCCCAAAGGCACGCCCGAGGCGATTGTTCAGCGTGTCAATCAGGATATGGTCAAAGTCCTGAGAGACCCGAAAACGGTTGACTCTTTGATGGCCGCAGGCGCTGAGCCTGTTCCCGGCACACCAAAGGAGTTTGAAACACTGCTCTCCAACGAAATCAAAAAATGGGGCGATATTATTCGCGATGCCAATATCAAAGTGGATGACTGAAAAGTTTCGCCCGAGCTTCGTTAAATTCACTGATCAGCTGATCGACAAGCGTGCGTACAGATACGATCGAATCAATCGCGCCCACGCCTTGTCCAGCCCCCCAGATGTCTTTCCATGTTTTGGGCTTGGTCTCTTTGGAAAGCCTGACGTTGCCCCCCGCTTTCGCAGTCTGTACCTCAGTCAGATCGATTCCTGCATTCACAATGCTTGGTGTTAAGTAATTGCCCGGTACGCCTGTAAAGAATGGCGAGTAAATAATGTCGGTCGCATTTGAGTCAAGAATCATCTGCTGATATTTTTCAACAGCCATGGACTCTTTGGTAGGTATAAAGCGGGTCCCGAGGTATGCAAAATCACAACCAAGTGCTAGAGCACCCAACACATCCTTGCCTTTGGAGATACAGCCAGACAAGATGAGCGGACCATCATAAAAGCTACGTATCTCGTTGATGAGCGCAATCGGGTTCATTGTCCCAGCATGGCCACCTGCACCGTTGGCAACCAAAATTAATCCGTCCACCCCTGCTTCGATTGCTTTGCGTGCATGTTTGGCATTCGTCACATCATGCAAGACGATCCCCCCATAAGGTTTAACACGTTGAACCACTTTGTTCGGGGCGTGCAGTGAAGTGATGAATAGAGGGACTTTGTGCTGCGCACAAATTTCCAGATCGCCTTCCCAACGTTCGTTCGATGGGTGCACGATGAGATTGACACCAAAGGGCGAAACGATTTCGTCAGGGTGTGCTTGTTTGTATGCTGTCAGTCTTCTTTTAATCTCTTCGATCCACTTGGGTAGTTCTTCTTGTGGTCGAGCGTTTAGCGAGGGGAATGTCCCGATCACACCTGATGTGCACTGCGCAACGACCAGGTCGGTACCTGAAACGAGGAATAACGGTGCCCCAATAACTGGGATGCGCGTTTGTGCAATCAATTCTTTCAGTGACTTAGTCATTATTGCGCCTCGATTTTACCTTTGGTGACGACTTGATCCCACATTTTTAATTCACGATCAATGCGTGCTGCAAATTCCTTGTTATCCGACATATCCACAGCGTAACCGCCTTCGTCTATCGCTTTAAGAAAATCCGGATTCCTTTTCACGGCGTCGATTGCCGCAATGATTTTGTCGGAGATCGCAGCGGGAATGGCTTTAGGTCCGGTGACCCCAAACCAACCAACGACTTCGTAGTCAGCAATACCCGCCTCAATCATGGTCGGGACGTCTGGCAGGCTAGGGTTGCGCTGTTTGGAGGTGACTGCTAGCCCACGCGCCTGACCACTCGATATAAAGTTCCTGCCGGTACCTGTGATATCGAACATGAACGTGATTTTGCCGCTAACGACGTCCATCATCGCGGGCGAGTTGCCTTTGTAAGGCACATGCAGCATCTGAGTGTTGGTCGCTTGCTTGAGTAACTCCGCGGATAAGTGATTCGATCCACCAAAACCCGCTGAACCAAAGCTCACTTTGTCTGGATTGTTGCGAGCGTACTCGATGAGTTCTTTGACTGTTTTTGCAGGGACTTGTGGCCCGATCAGTAATACGTTTGCATAGCTGACGACCAGGCCTAATAAGGTGAAATCTTTACGGGGATCAAAGAGCGTACTTTTTTGCACGATAGGTGAAATCGTGAGACTCGGGCTGGCGACAAAATTCAGTGTATAGCCATCAGGATTTGCCTTGGCTGTTGCATCTGCCGCAATCATTCCGCTCGCGCCAGCACGGTTTTCAATCACTACGGATTGTTTGAGCTGCTCGCCCAGAAATCTTGCAAATGTTCGCGCCGTCACATCAACCGGACCACCCGCCGAGTAACCCACTAACAGCTTGACGGGTCTTTCAGGCCAGTTCGCCTGAGCGAATACGCTTGAGCCTGTCAATATTGAACAAGCCACAAACAGCGGCAAGACGAGGGTGCTCAGGAGATGTCTGCGTTTCATTTTTTTTCTCGGTTAATTTCTGAGGAGCTTGGATGCCACCGCTTAATAACAGGGATGCCCTTGGTGGTCGCGACGGATTACCGATATGTTTGGTGATGCGTGAATGGGGGCTCCGGTTTTGGCCTGAAGTTCTTCGAGCGTCAGGCCTTCAAGCATGGCGCGTACTTGAAACCCTTCGGGTGTGATGTCGATAATCGCAAGATCGGTATACACATGATCCACAACGCCGGCACCCGTAAGCGGATAGGTGCAGGCCGCCATCAGTTTTGGTGTTTTATCTTTTGCGACATGTTCCATCATGACAATCACAAATCGCGCACCAATTGCCAGATCCATTGCGCCGCCAATCGCCGCAATCGCATCGGGTCCAGAGGTAATCCAGTTAGCCAGATCACCATTCGGAGCGACCTGAAAGCCGCCCAGCACTGAGTAATCGAGGTGGCCACCGCGCATCATGGCGAAAGACACCGTATGCTCGCTGATCGAAGCGCCTTTCATCAAGGTCACTGGTTTGCGGCTTGCGTTGATGATGTCCAGATCGATTTCATCACCGACGGCTTCGCGACCCATGCCCAGAATACCGTTTTCGCTATGCAACAAAATCTCGCGATCTGCAGGTAGGTGATCGGACACTTGGGTTGGCATGCCAATCCCGAGGTTAACAATAGAGCCGTCGGGAAAATCATTCGCGACTAAATAAGATATCTCAGCGCGTGTCAGGGGTTGGTAATTCATCTCTCACCTCCGATAGCGACGACTGACTTCACAAAAATTCCAGGTGACAT
>CAIPID010000270.1 GCA_903865015.1 uncultured beta proteobacterium
GGATTCACACCCATGAGGCCTGCGACCTTTGGGTTTTCCGCAGTCGCACGCATGGCACGTCCGAGTTTTGTTTTATTGACCAGGATTAATAAGCCTGACATCACGACGAAAGCCATCACAATGATGACGATTTCTTTGCCGGTGATGGTTGCACCCGTTGTAAAAATGTCGATCGGGTCCGAGGGTAAAAGCTCCGGGAATATCAGGGGATTGCGTGACCAGATAATCATTGCAAGGGTTTGCAAAATGATCGACACGCCAATCGCGGTAATCAGGGGCGCCAGGCGCGGTGCGTTACGCAGCGGTCGGTAAGCGACGCGCTCAATCGTATAGGACAGCAGCCCGCATACGCTCATAGCAATCAGTGTGGCGATCACTAAGGTCAGCCAGTCTGGCAGGCCGGGCGCGACGATTTTCAGTCCGGCGATGGTGGAGAGCGCCGTGAGCGCACCAACCATCAACACTTCGCCGTGCGCGAAGTTGATGATGCCTAAAATCCCGTACACCATGGTGTAACCGAGGGCGATCAGTGCGTAGATACTGCCGAGCACCAAACCATTCATGACCTGCTGGATGAAAATATCCATGAACACTCTCTAAAAAACACGGCACCGCAAAGATTCTGCGGTGCCGCGTGGTCAGCTCCATATGGTCAGCTGAATATTGCTTGCTTACATCTTAACGATATCAAGAACAGCTTTCTTTTTGTCTTTGAATTCGTACAGCGTGATGATGCCTTCTTTCATGTCGCCTTTTGAGTCAAACGCAACATTGCCGATCAGACCGTTGTAGTTGGTCGTAGGCATCTGTGCAAGGATCGCAGCAGGTGTGGTCGAGTTAGCACGTTTCATTGCATCGGCAATCACATAGACTGCGTCATAGGTGAACGGTGCGTAGATCTGAACACCAGTGTTGAAACGGGCTTTGTAAGCCTTTTCAAAGTCAGCGCCTTTAGCCATTTTGGACAGAGCCATGCCGGCTTCTGAGCAGATGATGTTTACGACTGCGGCGCCTGCGAGCTCAGCAACTTTGTCGGTACACATGCCGTCACCGCCAACGATCTTGGCTTTGATGCCGAGTTCGCGTGCTTGTTTAGCCAGTGGGCCGCCAGTTGCGTCCATGCCGCCATACATGATGACTTCAGGTTGTGTGCCTTTGACTTTTGTCAGAATGGCTTTGAAGTCTGTCGCTTTGTCGTTGGTGGCTTCGCGTGCAACAACGGTCATGCCGTTTGCTTTAGCAGTTTTTTCAAACTCATCAGCCAGACCTTTACCGTAGGCGGTTGCATCATCAATGATGGCCACTTTTTTAGCTTTCAGGCCTTTGGCTGCGTAGTTAGCCAGTGCAGGGCCTTGCTGTGCGTCGGTTGCGACCACGCGGTAGGTTGTCTTGAAACCCTGCTTGGTGTAGTCAGGATTGGTGGATGATGGAGAAATCTGGGTAATGCCAGCATCGCTGTAAATCTTTGCGGCTGGGATCGAGACGCCTGAGTTCAGGTGACCGACTACGGCGGCGACTTTAGCGTCAACCAGTTTCTGGGCAACAGCTGTGCCTGTCTTTGGATCGCCTGCGTCGTCTTCAGCGACGAGCTCGAGGGTAACTTTTTTGCCGTCAATGACCAGACCGGCTTTGTTGATTTCTTCGACAGCCAGACGTGCGCCGTTTTCGTTGTCTTTACCCAGGTGGGCAATCGCGCCAGTCAGAGGACCAACGTGTCCAATTTTGACGACTACGTCTTGTGCGCTGGCAGTGTTGCCTGCAGCGAGGATGGCCAGTGCTGCGGCAAAAGGCAGGACTTTGAACATTTTGTTTTGCATGGTTGAACTCCGTCGTAATCAGATTGCGGATATCGCAGTGATTATCTTAC
>CAIPID010000271.1 GCA_903865015.1 uncultured beta proteobacterium
GTGATGAGCACTTCGTCCAGCGTATGAATAGCCGTGTATGCGTTGATCTGTGCATCAATGAATTCGGCATGCTGCGCACGGCCTGCATTGACTGCAAACCTTGGGTCATTGGCCAAATCCGCGCGATCGATCTTTTCCATCAGGCGTTTAAAAATGCTGTCGCCGTTGCCGGCGATCAAGGCATATTTACCGTCCTTGCAGAGGTAAGCATTGGATGGCGCAATCCCAGGCAGGCTAGAGCCCGCAGGTTCCCTGATCACGCCGAATTTTGAGTATTCAGGCAGCAGACTTTCCATCATATTAAATACCGATTCGTACAGCGCGACGTCGACTTCCTGGCCTTGGCCACCTTGTTGCTCGCGATGACGCAGCGCCATCATCACACCAATCACGGCCTGTAAACCTGATAGGGTATCGCCAATAGACACACCGACCCGAACAGGTGGCCGACCTGGCTCACCACTCAAGTGCCGCAGCCCACCCATGGCCTCACCAATCACACCGAAGCCCGGTCGATCTTTATAAGGCCCCGTCTGACCATAACCAGATACCCTCACCATAATCAGTTTTGGATTCAGTGCGTGGAGCTCTTTAAACCCAAGGCCCCATTTTTCCATCGCACCTGGACGGAAGTTTTCGATCAGGATGTCTGCGTCGGTGGCGAGCTTGCGCACAACCTCCTGTGCTTCTTTTTGTCTAAGGTCCAGAGAGAGCGAGCGTTTGTTTCTGGCGTGGGCTGCCCACCAGACAGATGTGCCCTCGTGCAGCAGGCGCCAGTTCCTGAGCGGATCTCCGGTCTCTGGAGGCTCGATTTTAATGACATCCGCACCAAAATCAGCAAGGATTCTCGTTGCGAAAGGACCGGCAATCAGTTGTCCGAGTTCAAGAACCCGCAAACCAGACAGGGGAAGGGATGTCATAGGGAAATCATCATGAAAAAAATCAGGAATCTGCAATCATAAACGCACAATTCTGAGTGGCACGGTTTCAGCCAGAATCAGTTGCGCCATGTCATGGCGTCTTGCCACGGGCATTCTGGGGCGTGAGGACAAAATGCTCAGGCCGACAAGCCCTAGTCCCTCAAGCGCAAATGCTACGCCAGCGCCTGATACGGCAGGGTCCGAAGCAAGTGTATAGCCGAGTTTACGAGTACGCTGAATCGCGCGTTGCATTTTAAGAGGGCTGAACTGATGTGCGCTATAGCTTGACTGGTGACGCAGCAGATGCGCGTCCAGTACGTCGTCCGGCAATGCCGCAAGCAAGGCCATGCTGCCTGTCCCCAAACCGAGTAGACGCGTGCCACCAACCAGTGCGGCGTAAGCCGGGATGGCCATCGTGCCTTGTTCCATATGCAAGGTGTAGCTCAGATCACCCATGCGACAGATCAGAAATACGTTGTCCTCGCTGCGCCGCGCGAGTGTTTTCATAACGGGCTTTAAGCGCTCAACCACAGGCGGGGCAGCAAACGCCTGCAGACCGATTCCCATGCTGCGTAGTCCAAGTCGCCAATGCCCCGGCAATGCGTCTGACTGGACGATGTATTGCCGGCGAGCCAGGAAAGACAGCATACGGTGCACGGTCGTGCGGTCGAGTTTTGTCGTCGCCTGAATTTCTGATTGCGAGATGGATGCCTCGTGATGGGCTGCGATCAGCTCCAGCAAATTGAAGGCGCGCTCAAGACTTTGTACTCCCGGGGATATTTTCATCAGTTTGGTTTGAGCGTGAGAAGTGGTGATGAGCGATGATGTGCATATTATGCA
>CAIPID010000272.1 GCA_903865015.1 uncultured beta proteobacterium
CGCATCGTGGTCAGCATGCGCTGTACGTCAGGATGCTGCACGATGGCAACGGGACCCGCTGAGCCCTCAACGGCACGGCTTTGAACACGGTCACGTGCGTAGGCAACCGCTTTTTGCGTCGCGGCCTCACTCACACCAACACCTTGAACGCCCACCGCAAAGCGGGCTGCGTTCATCATGATGAACATGTACTCAAGACCGCGATTTTCTTCGCCGACGATTGTGCCAATGGCTCCCTCGCCTACAGCACCTTTACCATCGCCAAAAAGTAAAACCGCTGTCGGGCTGCCATGGATACCAAGCTTGTGCTCAATTGAGGCGCACCACACATCGTTGCGCGCCCCAAGGGATCCGTCTTCGCTGACCAGAAACTTGGGAACAACAAACAACGAGAGTCCTTTTACCCCGGCCGGCGCGTTGGCGGTACGGGCTAGGACAAGGTGAACGATGTTTTCAGCGAGATCATGCTCGCCAAACGTAATGTAAATTTTTTGACCAAAAATACGATAGGTCCCGTCATCCTGAGGGACCGCACGCGCATTGACCATGGACAAATCGGATCCTGCCTGAGGCTCGGTCAGATTCATCGTGCCGGTCCACTTACCCTCGACCAGCGCCGGCACATAGCGCTGTTTGAGCGCATCTGATCCTGACAGCAAAAGGGCCTCGATCACGCCATCCGTGAGCATGGGGCACAACGAAAATGCAACGTTCGCAGCGTAGAGGTTTTCGGTCGTCGCCGTCGCAAGCAGCCTTGGTAACCCTTGACCACCATACTGCTCAGGATGGCGCAAACCCTGCCAGCCACCTGCTACAAAATGACCGAAGGCTTTTTTAAATGATCCAGGCATTTGCACCGCACCGTCGGAATAAACCGGCGGATGTTGATCACCATCCCAATTCGTGGGGGCGATCACTTCTTCGGTGAATTTAGCGTTTTCTTCGAGGACAGCGTCGACCAGATCAGGCTCGAGCGCAGAGTATGCCTCGAGCGTTAGCAATTCAGGCATGCCTGCGAGGTGTTCGAAAACAAAACGGAAATCTTCAATAGGAGCGCGAAATGTCATGATTTCAATCGTTAAATAAGTTGTAGAGATGGTACTACCTAGTCCTTACCCTAGTATTACGGTTGCACTGCATTCAACAATATAGTTCTTGAATCTAGCTTTGGGGTCCCCACAAAATAAAAAACCCGTCCTAGGGGACGGGTTTTTAGACTATAAAGCTGAAACTACGACTCAGATACAAAAGAGACAAATCAAAGCGCAGTGACGATTTCAGGCACAGCAGTAAACAGATCTGCCACCAGGCCATAATCCGCCACACCAAAAATCGGTGCCTCGGTATCTTTGTTCACAGCAACAATCACTTTTGAATCTTTCATTCCGGCCAAGTGCTGGATTGCACCAGAAATACCGATCGCAACATACATTTGTGGTGCGACGATTTTGCCAGTCTGACCAACCTGCCAGTCGTTGGGTGCATAACCTGCATCGACCGCAGCGCGTGAAGCGCCGAGCGCCGCACCGAGCTTGTCAGCAAGCGGATCGAGGATCTTGAAGTTTTCGGCGCTGCCCATGCCACGGCCACCAGAAACCACCACACGCGCACCAGCCAACTCAGGACGATCGCTTTTGGCGACTTCGCGACCGATAAAGGTCGACAGACCCGCACCAGCTGCCGCTGCGATTGTTTCGACCGCAGCACTACCACCCAGAGCCGCGGCATCAAAACCGGTCGTACGAACAGTGATGACTTTGACCGCATCGGTTGACTGGACTGTCGCAATCGCATTACCCGCATAAATTGGGCGCTGGAATGTATCAGGTGAATCGACCGAGGTGATTTCCGAAATCTGTGCAACATCAAGACGAGCGGCTACGCGTGGTGAAACGTTTTTACCCGAAGCGGTGGCAGCAAACAGAATATGGCTGTATCCACCAGCTAGCGCCAGCACCTGCTCGGCTACGTTTTCTGCCAAACCGTCTGCAAACGCAGGCGCATCAGCGAGCAAAACCTTAGAAACACCCGCGATCTTGGAAGCCTGTTCGGCAACTGCAGCGGCATTCGCACCTGCGACCAGCACGTGCACATCACCACCGATTTTGGTGGCTGCAGCAACTACGTTCAGGGTTGCGCCCTTGAGTTGGGCGTTATCGTGTTCAGCAATGACTAAAACTGACATGGTTACACCACCTTTGCTTCGTTCTTGAGTTTATCGACCAGTGCGGCAACGTCTGGGACTTTAACCCCGGCGGCACGCGATGGTGGCTCTGATACTTTGAGGGTCTTGAGACGGGGATTGACGTCAACGCCAAGGTCCTCAGGGGAAAACGTATCGAGCTGCTTTTTCTTGGCCTTCATGATGTTAGGCAAGGTCACATAACGTGGCTCATTCAGACGCAAATCGGTTGTGACGATAGCAGGCAGTTTGAGCTCGATGGTTTCGAGACCGCCGTCGACTTCGCGTGTGACGCGGGCAACACCCTCGCCGAGTTCGATCTTGCTTGCAAAGGTCGCTTGCGACCAACCCAGCATGGCGGCCAGCATCTGACCGGTCTGGTTAGCATCGTCGTCGATCGCCTGTTTACCGAGAATGATCAGGCCAGGTTGCTCTTTTTCGGCAATCACTTTCAGGAGCTTTGCAACGGCCAAAGGCTGGAGCTCAACATCCGTCTGAACAAGAATACCGCGGTCCGCACCGATCGCCATTGCTGTACGCAGAGTTTCCTGGCATTGCGCAACGCCACAGGACACAGCGATCACTTCGGTCGCAGCGCCTTTTTCTTTCAGGCGGGTAGCTTCTTCGACACCGATCTCATCGAATGGGTTCATCGACATCTTGACGTTTGCGATATCCACACCCGACTGATCTGACTTGACGCGCACTTTGACGTTGTAATCAACGACGCGCTTAACAGGCACAAGCACCTTCATCCAGCGATCTCCAAATATAAAAAAAAGCCCAACCGCATCAAAAAGGGTTGGTATTCAAACATAACCCGTTGATTTTACCCCGATGGGTAAATTTCGCTTGTTTATCCAGAAAAAAGTAAACCAGCAACCAGCAAAACCAACTTAAAGGGCAGAAAGCGCCCGGATATGCGCCACAGCACTACGCCCCAAAGCCGAAAGGTTATAGCCGCCCTCAAGCGTACTGATAATTCGTCCCTGGGCATGGCGCGCGGCAAGCTCGACGAGCTGAGTCGTGATCCATGCGTAATCGGCCTCAATCAGCCCCATCTGACCAATATCATCCTCCCTGTGGGCATCAAACCCGGCGGATATCAGAACCAACTCAGGCCGATGCGCCTCCAGTCTGGGCAACCATTGTTCGCGCACGATCTCACGCACAACTTTGCCATCGGTATAAGCAGGAACCGGCACATTCACCATATTCGAGGCGGGATGCTCTGCACCAGTGTGCGGAAATAAAGGGTGCTGAAAAAAACTGCACATCAGTACCTCTGGCACATTCGCGAACATCGCCTCAGTACCGTTGCCATGATGCACATCAAAATCAATAATAGCCAGGCGCTTGACGCCATAGACGGCCATCGCATGTGCTGCCGCCACACCAATATTGTTATAAAAACAAAACCCCATCGCCCGACCAGGTAACGCGTGATGGCCGGGGGGCCTGACAGCACAGAAAGAAGTTGTCGCTTGCCCTTGCATCACCGCATCGACCGCAGCGACCAAGGCTCCCGCAGCATGCTTGGCTGCCTCAAGGGTATGCGGGTTCATCAAGGTGTCATCATCGATCTCGTGCAATCCCTCTTGCGGAGAGCTAGACTCGAGACGATCCAGATAGTCAGCGGTGTGCACCCTGAGCAAAGCCTCTCGCGTTACAGGCGCGACATGGCCGAAATCATGCACGTAGGACGCCAGCCCGCTTGACAGCATCTGATCAGAAATAGCATCCAGCCGATCCGGACTTTCGGGATGCCAATCGCCCATGTCGTGCAAACGACAGGACGGATGAGTAATATAGAGGGTCTCCATAAGGAAGATTATGTCCATCAGTTGGCGTTTTGTGCAAATCATACTGGCAACCACCCTGCTCGGTGGCTGTGCCAGTCAGTCTAATTCATCGGTTTCAGGCAGCGAAAAACCTGCTGCGAATGGCTCCCCGTCCTCTGGTCTGAAGGCCGGCTCGGAGCTCGATCCTGACAAACAACCACCAGCTGCCCCAAAAGACGGACTGGCGGCCTCCACGCAGCGCCCAGAGGTACGTAAGTTTGCGCAGAGTCTTGCCAGCCAACGAAACTTGTCTGAAACCAGTATCCTGAAACTTTTAGATGAGGCGCGTTACAGCGCGACCGTCGCCAGACTGATCGCCCCTGTCGCAACAGGTCAACCGCGCGCCCCGAGGAGCTGGCAAACCTATCGGGCAAGGCGACTGGACCCCATAACCATCGGTCAGGGGCGCGAATTCATGAAAACCAATGCCCAAGCACTTGATCAAGCAGAAAAACGCTATGGGGTCCCGCAACAAATTATTGCGGCACTCATTGGCGTGGAAACGCTTTACGGCAAAAACATGGGAAATTTCCGGGCACTCGACGCACTCGCGACCCTTGGCTTTGACTACCCCGATCCAAGTCGACCCGAGCGCGCAGAGATGTTTCGCAACAACCTTGCGGACCTGATCGAGCTCGATCTGACCGGAAAAGTCAATGCACGTATCCTGAAAGGCTCCTACGCGGGAGCTGTTGGCATCCCTCAATTCATGCCAAGCAGCATTAAACGCTTTGCAGTGAGCGCCGCAGGGGCCCAGCAAATTGATCTGATCAGCAACCGCGCCGATGCGATCATGTCAGTCGCCAACTATCTCGTCGAGCATGGGTGGCAGCGTGGGGTACCCGTTTTCGCTCCTGTCACCTTGCCTGCCGATGCGGCCAAACTCGTGGACGGCGGACTCAAACCCACCATGGACTGGCCGCAGCTCAAAGCTGCGGGCGCAGCACTTGCCCCCAATCAGCCGGCGGGGACACAAACCTGGATGCACGGTGCACTCGGAGTCGTGGATCTGGTTGAAGAAGCAGCGGGTACTGCTGAATTACGAACAGCCACCCCTAACTTTTTTGCGATCACCATGTATAACCATAGCTATTTTTATGCCGCAGCGATTACCGACTTAGCTGCAGCACTGGTAGGCAAATAAGCGGCTCAAGCCGCAGGCTGCTCGTCGAACAAGCCTGTCGACAGATACCGGTCACCGCGGTCGCATACGATGAATGCGATCGTGGCATTGCGCGCAGTATTTGCTACACGCAGCGCAGCAACTAAAGCACCCGCAGCCGAGACACCGGCGCAGATACCCTCCTCGGCGGCGAGACGGCGCGCCATGTTTTCTGCGTCCTTTTGCTCGATCAGTTCAAACTGATCGACCAGGCTCGGATCGTAAATTGAGGGCAGATATTCTTCTGGCCATTTCCGGATACCAGCAATCTGGGAACCCTCAGCAGGTTGAGCCCCAACTATTTTTATATCCGGATTACGAGATTTTAAATAACGTGCCACGCCCATAATGGTACCGGTCGTACCCATGGCGCTGACAAAGTGCGTAATCTGTCCATCGGTCTGCTCCCAGAGCTCAGGACCAGTCGTTTTGAA
This sequence comes from uncultured beta proteobacterium, assembly GCA_903865015.1. Taxonomy (GTDB): domain Bacteria; phylum Pseudomonadota; class Gammaproteobacteria; order Burkholderiales; family Burkholderiaceae_B; genus Zwartia. The sequence goes on from CAIPID010000272.1 coordinate 5,620, forward strand.
GTGCGCAAGTGGATTGTCTGGATTGGAAAACTGATCGAGAACCTTGCCCTGCCCTTCGGCCTGCATCTTGCTGGCCAGGTCACGCGCAAACTCCATCCCACCCCCGCTCGCCGGGGTCAGGATGAGTTTGGCACCGTAGGCCGCCATGGAGGCGCGGCGCTCAACAGACAAGTTGTCTGGCATGATCAGAATCATTTTGTAGCCACGCATGGCCGCGGTCATCGCCAGGGCAATCCCAGTATTACCGCTCGTCGCCTCGATCAGCGTATCGCCAGGCTTAATATCACCACGTGCCTCGGCACCGAGGATCATCGACAAAGCGGGACGGTCTTTGACCGAACCCGCAGGGTTATTGCCTTCGAGTTTGCCTAGTACAACGTTGCCGCGATCTGCAACGGCTGCACCGGGCAGGCGCAACAGACGGACAAGAGGGGTATTACCGACGGTATTTTCGACGCTTGGATATGTTTTCATACCTAGAATCATACCGAAAATGCGTGATGTAGCGAGCACTCTCGGTAAAAATCCCTCTCCCCTATATAGACCTACGCATGCCTTACAAGCTATTACCCTCCGCCTGAGTAACCTCCAATAATGTTGGCGTTACGGCCTGGCCATTATTTTTATGCCCGGTCTGATTACCTTCGGGTTTTGGGAGACTTGCGCGACCACCCACTTGCAGACCACCCGCCTGCATCGCCTGCAATTTTTTGATCCCGATCCCGCGCACGCGGTCGGATAAATCCTCCAGGGACTCAAAATGCCCTGCCCGGGCACGCTCCTGCACAATAATCTGAGCCGTACGCGGCCCGACACCTTTGACGGCCTGCAATTGGGATTGTGAGGCCGTATTGACATCAATGGCGTGTACATTGGCCGTCACGCCTAATCCGGCGCCAACTCCCGCAGCAATGGCTAATGCCCCGGCCTGACGGCTGAGTCTGCGACGATGCTGGTGAGAGGAAAAAGGAAATCTCCAGCTACCTGTTGGACGACTGGATAAAGGCTTGGCGACTGGGTCGTGAAGAAAAGGATTCATAGCGCGCTCCGAGAGGATTCTCGCGATCGAATTCAACCCTGAAACAGGTCAAACTCTCGCAACGCTATGTTGAAGTCTGCGGGATGAATCCTGAACGCAAGGTCAGGCATTCATCCATCCGCAGCTCTACGTGCAATCAGGCTTTGGCGCTGCCATGCAAGGCGCGGACATACTCAGAGACGCCAAGCTGCACATCGCGCATCGGCTTGTCAAAACCAGCTGCCCTGAGGTTTGTCACATCCGCCTGGGTATAACTCTGGTAACGGCCTTTGAGGTCATCCGGGAAAGGCATATAACGCAACAAGCCAAGCGCGACCAACTCGCTCAATGGCAACTCTGATTCGCCCTGCAGACTGCGCATGGTGTTCACAACGGCAGCCGCCACATCATTGAAAGGCTGCGCACGCCCCGTGCCGCAATTAAAAATACCCGACTGGCTTGGATGATCCAGAAAATGCAGATTGACATCCACGACATCCTGCACGTGAATGAAGTCACGGGTCTGACCACCATCAACATAACCATCCCAGCCACCGAACAACCGCACATGGCCTTCGGCGATGAATTGATTCATGTTGTGAAAAGCCACAGAGGCCATACGACCTTTATGCTGCTCGTGGGGACCGTAAACATTGAAATAACGCAGACCAACAACCTGAGCCGTGAGCGAATTAAAGCGTTTACGGAGGACTTGATCAAAAAGGAATTTTGAATAGCCATACACATTCAATGGACGCTCATTGACCAGATCCTCGACATAAATCGGTCCAGGTCCATACACGGCAGCAGAGGATGCGTATATGAATGGAATCTTGTGCGACTGGCAATACTCGAATAGCTCAAGTGTCACGCGGTAGTTGTTATCCATCATGTACTGGCCATTGCGCTCAGTGGTATCCGAGCAGGCTCCTTGATGAAATACCGCACGCACACCAGGCAAAAATCCATCTAAAACGCCACGACGGAATTCGTCCTTGTGCATGTAATCAGAAATTTGCGCGCCCACCAGATTGACGAATTTATCGCCATCGGTAAGATCGTCGACGGCAAGGATATTCGTCATACCGCGACGATTCAGGCCACGCACAATATTGCTACCAATAAAACCTGCTGCGCCAGTCACTACGATCATGCGAGCTCTCCTTGCGTCACGATAGACGTCCCTAATTTTCCAACTACGATGCCACCAGCCTTATTCGCCCAGCGCATTGCATCGGGCCACTGCATTCCTGTTGCGCGCATCACGGCCAAAGTTGCCAGCACCGTATCACCCGCACCGGATACATCAAAGACCTCGTGGGCTTGCGCCTCCACGTGATCGCGACCATGGTCTGTAAAAAGTGTCATCCCCTGCTCTGAGCGGGTCACCAGCAATGCCTCAAGCCCCAACTCCGCGCGCAGCGCTTGCGCTCGCGCGTCAAGGTCTTGTTCAGAGTGCCAGTGTCCGACCGCTTGCTGCATTTCGCTACGGTTAGGTGTGACAAGCGTGGCACCATGGTAGCGGGCGTAGTTGCTGCCCTTTGGATCAACAAGGACAGGCAGGCCTTTGGCGCGCGCCATCGCAATCAACGGCTCCACCTGGGCCAAAACGCCCTTGGCGTAGTCCGACAAGACAACGACATCATGCTGATCAAGCAAAGGTACGATCTGCTGCTGCATCGCAGTGAGCATCGCAGCACCAGGCTTTTCTTCGAAATCAATTCGCAGCAATTGTTGCTGACGACCAAGGACTCGCATTTTTAAAGTAGTGGGATGATCAGGGTCCGATACAAGATGCGTAGCAATGCTTGCTTCTTTCAACAAGTGTCTGACCTGCGTAGCGGCCTCATCCTGCCCGACGACACCCACGAGCGTGGCTTGAGCACCGAGCGAGACGATGTTGCGTGCGACGTTAGCCGCACCACCCAAACGATCTTCACGTTTAGCGACATGCACAACAGGCACAGGTGCCTCAGGCGAAATACGCTCGACCTCGCCAAACCAGTAGCGATCAAGCATCACATCGCCAATCACCAGAACACGAGCGCGGGCAACCGCGTCTTTAGGAAATGTACTCATTCAAGTTCTTCCAATCTGCGTGGTTTATAAGTCTCCCACGCATTGCATCCTGGACATTGCCAGTAATAACGTTTTGCCTGAAATCCACAGGTGCGGCACGCATAGCGATCCATGCGCTGGGTGTGTTTATGAATCAACCGACGCAAAAGCGTCAGATCGGCGCCAGGGATCGGACTGTCCTCAGGACTACGTCCAACAGGTGCCTGCGCCAGCTCAGCCTCAAGCAACCGATCCAGGCCTAGCAGAGAGGGGTATGC
>CAIPID010000273.1 GCA_903865015.1 uncultured beta proteobacterium
CGTGTATTCGGTATGCGCCACTTTGATATGCAGCTGGTCGGTGGCATGGTATTGCACAGCGGGAAAATCGCTGAGATGCGTACCGGTGAGGGTAAAACCCTCATGGCAACACTGCCTGTGTATCTGAATGCTTTGTCAGGCCGTGGCGTGCACGTTGTAACGGTCAACGACTACCTGGCGCGTCGCGATGCAGAGTGGATGGGACGCCTCTATAACTTTCTCGGCCTGAGCGTTGGGGTGGTCGTTCCACAGCAGCCTAACGACGAAAAAATAGCTGCATATCGTGCCGATATTACATACGGCACGAATAACGAATTTGGTTTTGACTATTTGCGCGACAACATGGAGTTTCGCGTCGAGGATCGTCGCCAACGCTCTCTTGTGTATGCGATTGTCGACGAAGTCGATTCAATTCTGATTGACGAGGCACGCACTCCGCTGATTATTTCGGGACAGGCAGAAGATCATACCGAGCTCTACATGCGCATGAACGCAGTGCCTGCGCTGCTGACACGTATGACCAGTGAGCCCAAGCCTCAAGAGCCCGAACCAGAAGGCCATTACTGGGTCGATGAAAAAAATCATCAGGTCCACCTGTCAGAGTCCGGACACGAACAGGCTGAAGCCATTCTCACCAGACTGGGGCTGTTGCCCGAGGGGCAGTCACTGTACGAGCCGCGTAATATTTCGCTGATGCACCATCTGATGGCTGCGTTGCGTGGTCATAATTTGTTCCATCGTGATCAGCACTATGTTGTTCAGGATGACGAAGTCGTGATCGTTGATGAATTCACGGGTCGTCTGATGGTAGGTCGCCGCTGGTCAGATGGATTGCATCAGGCGGTCGAGGCCAAAGAAGGCGTCAAAATCCAGCTTGAAAACCAGACGCTTGCCTCGATCACATTCCAGAACTTTTTCCGTATGTACGAAAAGCTTTCTGGTATGACCGGTACTGCAGATACGGAAGCCTACGAATTTCAGGAAATCTACGGTCTTGAAACCGTCATCGTGCCCACGAACCGTCCAATGATCCGCGCGGACCAGAATGACCAGATTTTCAAATCCGCTCCAGAGAAATTTAACGCGATTCTCTCGGATATCCGTGATTGTCAGGAGCGTGGTCAGCCAGTGCTGGTCGGTACCACAAGCATTGAAAATTCAGAGTTACTCTCTGACATGCTCATCAAGGCTGGGTTGCGTCACGAAGTCCTTAACGCCAAGCAACATGCGCGCGAGGCGGAAATCGTTGCACAGGCAGGCAAGCCAGGCAATATTACGATCGCCACCAACATGGCTGGCCGTGGTACTGATATCGTGTTGGGCGGAAGCATCGAAAAACAGATCGAACATATCCGCGCGAATGATTCGTTGAGTGATGCCGACAAGCTCATTCACATTGAAAAAATCCGCGAGGAATGGCAGCCGTTGAATGACCGCGTGAAAGCTGCGGGTGGCTTACGTATTATCGGTACTGAACGCCATGAGTCGCGTCGTATCGACAATCAGTTGCGTGGTCGTGCAGGTCGCCAGGGTGATCCAGGTTCGTCAAGGTTTTATCTGTCGCTTGAAGATCCGCTTATGCGTATTTTTGCTGGTGATCGCGTGCGCGGCATCATGGAACGTCTTAAATTGCCTGAGGGTGAACCGATCGAAGCAGGTATGGTTTCTCGCTCGATCGAAACCGCTCAGCGTAAAGTCGAAGGTCGTAACTTTGATGTGCGTAAGCAACTGCTTGAGTACGATGACGTCGCGAATGATCAGCGTAAAGTTTTGTATTCGCAGCGTAATGAGGTGCTCGAAGCCCAGGAAATCAACGATATTATCAATAGCATGCGTGATGCGACGATGAGCGATCTGGTTGGCAAATTTGTTCCAGAGGGCTCTGTCGAAGAACAGTGGGACTTGCCAGCACTGCAAATGGCACTCGAAGGCGAATGGCAGGTCGAAGTGCCGTTGATGGATCAAGTGAAGTCAGCCAAGGGCATGACCGACGAAGATGTACTTGAACAAGTTCTGCTTGCCGGCCAGCGTGCCTATGCGCAAAAAGCTGAATTGGTGGGAGCCGAGTCCTGGTCGCAGTTTGAACGTTCAATCATGTTGCAGGTGATGGATTCGCAGTGGCGTGAACATCTTTCGGCGCTGGATCACTTGCGTCAAGGCATTCACTTGCGCGGTTACGCGCAGAAGAATCCCAAGCAGGAGTACAAGCGTGAGGCGTTTGAGCTGTTTTCGGATATGCTCGATCGTGTCCGTGATGATGTGATTCGTGTGCTGATGACCGTGCGTATTCAATCTCCCGAGCAAGTCGAGCAGGCCGAGCAAGAGGCTGCTCAAGCGCATTTGCAGAATGTGACCTATCAGCATTCGGATTACGACGAGGAGCAGGCAGCGCTTGCTACGCCTGACGAAGCCAGTGAGGGTGGTGTGACTGTGCGCAACGTACTTCCTAAGGTCGGCCGCAATGAGCTCTGCCCATGCGGGAGCGGCAAAAAATACAAAGCTTGCCACGGAAAGATTAGCTAATCACATCTTTTTTTGGCTAAGCAGCCGGGGAGTGCGCGTGATCAATCTGGGTCGGGCAGCTCTTTTAAGTTGGTTGTACGCATTGTTCGC